>JAJZLN010000021.1 GCA_021803425.1 Microcaldota archaeon
CATGATTTCACTTATGGAGGGCTTCGGGGCAACATGTAAAGATATAAGTGTGACTACTGCTATTGATGCATCGAAAAATAGGGACACAAATGCCGAAATTTCAAGGGCACGCTTTATCTTCTCTGCGCGAAGCACCCTTTTTTCAGATTTTGTTGACAACTGATCTGGCATCAAATCTAATAATTAGATTTATTTAAATATTATTAATCTATTGATTGAAAAAGATGCACTTTAAATCTTCAATCTATTTTTCCATGAAATAATGGACCGTATTCGAATTAAACAGGATTGTGAATTTGTTTGGTTTAAACCTTGTTTTAGTAGAAAATGCACAGATAAGATTATATTAGAAATTCTAGTATTATTTTAGCTGCGCCATTGAATACTGAAAATTAAAAGAGAGTTTATATAATATCTAAATGTGTATTTTTTTTGGGTTTGGTATGCTAAAAGCCAGTGAAAGTGAAAATAAGAATGCTAAAAATAAAGAAGATGAGTCCCGTAAATCGTCATTCAAAAACGTCTTAAGGAAAATAACCGTATCGGTACTTATAAGTGCACTCCTTGCTGCAAGCGCAATCGGAATTGGACCTACCGCAAATCCATACGTACCTACGATAAACACTGCAATAGTAAAAGATATGCCTACCAAGACACTGAATCAGAAAATTAATGCATCGATGGTAATTCTTCAACAACTTTACAACAAAGAAAATGGGCAATGGTCAGATGCAAAATGGTGGCAAAATGCGAATATACTCGAAACGGTTATCAATTACACATCGATTACCGGAAGCAAAAGATATGCGTGGATGATTAACAACACCTTTATCAAAAATACTAATTTTATAAATGAATATTATGATGATGAGGGCTGGTGGGCTCTGACTTGGCTTAAGGCATATCAACTTACAGGTAACAATGCATACCTCGCCACATCGAAAAGCATATTTGAAGATATGACAAAAGGATGGGACAAAACATGCGGGGGAGGAGTGTGGTGGGATAAGGCTCATACAGGAAAGAATGCCATAACAAATGAATTATTCTTAAGAGTCGCGCTTACACTTCATCAGGTAACTCCGGGAGATAAGAAATACCTTAATTGGGCATACAAAGAATATAACTGGCTAATGGGAAGCGGGCTTGTAAGCAATTCCGGTTTAATAAACGACTCGCTTGGTAAAAATTGTCGTGTATCTAACACAGAGCATTGGACATATACCCAAGGAGAAATGATGGCAACTTTAGTAGAATTTGAAAAAATTACAGGAAACAATAAATATATGATCCAGGCGCAGACCATAGCAAATGCAAATAATAAGTATAATGTGGACAAAAATGGGGTGCTTTATGATAAAACATGCCCGGTAAATAACATTTGCTACACTGACATGGAAGGATTTAAAGGAACATACATCAACGGATTGCGTGATTTGTACATGGAGGACAAGAATAAGGCATATTTAGTGTTTATCGATAAGAACATAAAGGCCATATGGCTTAAAGACAGAAGCAATTTTGCCGAACTTGGTTTATACTGGGATGGACCATTTACTGAATTCAACTCTGCTACTCAAAGTGCAGCAATAAATGCAATGCTTGCAGGAGAACTCAGAAAATAATTTCATCCTTTGCCTTTACCTATCACTTCTTTTTTGTATTTGTCATGATCTCCAAACCAGGTAAATGTAATTGTCCTGTTATTATTTTCTTGGTTGTGGCTGATCCTAAAAATAACTCTTTGGGCAGGCCCGCTATTTGTTAGAGCGAATCGCCACCTGCCGCTAATATTACCATTATATCCTCCACCACTAATGGGCCTGCAGTTTTCAGTTGCATTTGGTTTTTTAAGCCCATCACCAATAAGGCTACACAATCTAACTGCTATGTCCTCAACTTGTTTTCCCTTATTCTTTAGAAGCGCAGTGAGTTGGCTATGTATTTCCTTTGGAATAATTACTTCCGTATTAAATTGAGTTATTAGTATTCTAGTATCGCCCTGAAGAATTACCGTTTCTACTTTTGATTCTTTATGGCCCGTAGGCAAGGCATCGTCCCTAAGCGTATCCTGAATCTGGCAATTTGGTTTGCCACGATTTTTAGCATTTTTATTCTCTGTAGTTACATTTCCTGCATTTTCATCGTGACGAAAAACGGCTTTGAACCCTTGATTTTCAGTGCTTTTAATTAAGACTTGTGTTTTTATTGCCGATCTCTTGAAATTGAGCACGGCTTCAAACTCCTTAAGAGTTATATCAAGTGATTTGTTCAGTTTTTCAAGGGCTTCGATTCTTTTTTTATAGCCAGTCGAATGTCTTTCAAAGAATTTTGAAGGTTTTATGGAGGATATTTTTTCCATGAAGTCCCTTACTATCGTTTCTTGCTTTTTAGTAAGCAATGCACGATTCGATTCGTGACTAATACTATTTTCTCTCAGCATATCCTCTAAGATGTGATTTTTTCTGTATAACTCTGAATTCAGCTCTTTCTCACGACCAGTATCCGAAGACATTTTTACATTGAATGCCATAAAATCACTGATACCCATACCTATCCTTTCTTAATGCTTCCATTGCAAGCGCCTTTGAAAGCTTATGATCTTTTATGCGTGATTCAGTAATATTTACTAACTTGCTGTCCATATCGTCCATAGATGGGGCATGTTTAGATTCTTCATGAAACCTTAATGCCTTGCTGAAAGATACTATAGCCTCGGTAGAACAATTGCCAGCTATGTAATTATCTGTGGCCGCTAGACAAAAAATTGTCTTCATCGGCAATTTATTCGCCATTTCTGCTGCCTGCACGAAAAGATCTGCTGCTTTTTTAGACAGATACTCGTAATTGGAAGGTATTTTGCTTCCGCATAGATGCGAATATTTTGCTGCTTCATAAAATTTTCCTGCTGCAACGGTTATATTTCCATTCCTAATCAAATATTCGCCTTCATTTTCAAGTTTATATGATGCTTTAATGCATAAATCACTGACGAGATTTGACAATTCTGGACTTTTCATTGCAATAGCAACGGCATCTTCAGGATACCCGAGATTGCAGAGATTGATGGCACGGTTCTTATTTGAATTCGCGTTATCTGCAGGCATTTTAGATTTTTTAATTGGCATTATAATACACTGAATTAATCACGCTTATTAGGCTTAAGCAGAGCAGTGTCAGGGTTTGTTCCATTTGCATTTTTTAATATGGCATCGATCTCATCTATTCTTGATTTTGCTTTGCTAGAAGTATCAATATCACCGAAATCATCTGCTTTACTTTTCAACTCCGAAAAACTGCCCTTTAGCTTTAAATATGTACCCTTATTTGATGCGACATCCAACTTCTTTAAATCCTTTAAACAATCATCATAAGCTCTGAATGAAAGGCCTATGCGTAGAAACTCCTCGATTTTTTCACTGCCAAGATACTTATCTTGGCTATCTCTTTTATTGAACGACTCTCCCATACAACCACACCAAATGCTTACTAATTTGCATATAAAGTAATCTAGATTGTGATATATAATTCTTCTCTTAATGTAGCTAAATTACAGATATTTTTGTTATTTTGTAAAAATGCATTTGAATGACATACACATTACCAAATGATTATTATATTGATTATCATAAATTAATCATGGACAATTATTCGGTAATTATAGAACATGTAACAAAGATATACACCACGGGAAAAATAAAAATAAAAGCACTTGACGATATAACTTTTCGGCTGAAGAGAGGCGAATTTCTAGCCATAGTGGGCCCTTCTGGAAGCGGCAAATCAAGCCTGCTGAACATACTAGGCACCATAGATACTCCGTCTAAGGGAAAGATATTCATAGAAGGAAGATCTATTTTACGAATGACTAGAAACGAAATAGCTAAATTTAGGAATAAGAACCTTGGTTTCGTATTTCAATCATATAACCTCATAACCAGCTTGGATGCGAAGACAAACGTGATGTTGCCGCTTATGACCGGATCTGTGCCAAAAAATGTTAGAGAAGAGCGTGCAAAGTCGCTTCTTAAGGAACTTGGCTTAGGAACAAAGCTTAACATGAAACCTATGCAATTAAGCGGTGGGGAACAGCAAAGAGTTGCAATAGCAAGGGCGCTTGTCAATAGCCCTTCTCTTATTCTTGCAGATGAACCTACGGGCAACCTTGATTCTAAAACAGGGTTAGGAATAATAAAACTGTTGCACAAAATAAGCAAGGAAAGTAATGTTACTATAATAATGATAACACATAATATGGAAACTACGCGATATTGCGACAAAATAATAAAACTCAGGGATGGAAAAGCAGAAAAACTTAAATGGTAATTGGTATATGTATGAATAAACATTTTAAGATCATTGCGCTTTTATGCATGGTATTTCTGTTTGGAGAAGCATTATCTACATTGGGCGGGCCGGAACCAATACCCAATCCTCCAACGTTTAGCATTACATCACCAAGCATGACAGTATGCAGTGGGCAGGTTAGTACACTGCCAATAACCGTAGTTACAAATGGAGAGATGCAAAATGTGCAGCTTTCTGTCCTTAATTCGCAGTATGTATCGCCGATTGGAAACTTGACAGAAGTGATAAACAACATTTTGCCTTCCAAGCAGCAGGTAGTAAATTTTACCATATTTGTAAACACAAACTCGTCATTTATACCGGTTCAGATATCTATTAATTATTTTTACCATACGCTTTATTCGGATAGTGAAATAAGAAATACCACGTTATGGGTTAAAACATGCAAGCAACCGATATCGATAAAATTCTACCCGAAATATCTTGTACAAGGAAGAATACAAAACCTCTTCTTAAACATTACTAATACTGGAACTAAGAATCTTAGTTCTATATCAATAAGACCATCTTTTCCGCCACTTGAAGCGGCACTTGTTAGCCCACAACCAATAGTAGTTAACAGCATAAATGAAGGAAAAAGTGCAATTACCAACGCAAGCATATACGTATATCAAAATGTGTCGCAGCTATTGCCAATAAATCTCAATGTTAGCTTTTTCAACGGAACGCTGTTTGAAAGGATACCTGTTGATCTTGATGTGCTTACAACCGGACTGATAAATTTTACTGCTTCAAGCATTAGCGTATCCCCTCAAAATCCTTCAGAAGACAGCATATTCTCAGTGTCATTCATATTGACCAATACGGGCACTTCTACTGCATCTGCTGTAACTGTGACTTCGTTTCCAGGCAACCAGTTTACGCAGTTCGGATCGAATTCTACTTTCATAGGGAGCATTCCTCCAGACAGCCAGACATCGGCAACGCTCTCCTTTTTCGTCAAGAATTATACCGAGATAGGGAATTACTCTATTCCAATAAAGATAATGTACTTGAATAATTTAAGGCAATCACTGAATATGTCTATAGCAGTACCGATAACTGTTGCGCAACAAATGAACGCTACAGCTTTGGCTTCTGAGCATTCGTCAGGATCAAACATAATATTATTGCTCATATTGGCATTTATGATTATAGTGCTGGTTTTTATAATAAAACTCGAACCCGCCAAGAAACGCGTTCTGATGAAAAAACTAAATGCTAACATGAATAAACTGTTGAAAAGATGAACATAAATGACATATTATGGTTGAGCTATAATGATCTTCATGAAAGAATCTTGAGGACCACACTCACCATAATAATGGTAGTAATTGGAGTAGCCTCAATCATAGCGTTAGTTTCACAGACTTCTGGAATAAACCAGAGCATACAAAATTCTCTGAATACGCTCGGTCCTACATCAATAATAGTGATGCCGGCAGGCTCAGGAAGCTTTACATCTCAAGATACTAGTGAAATTTCGTCTTTGCCCAATGTTGTTTCGGTTATACCTATCCTGTCTGCTCCAGTATATATAAACTTAAATGGCAACAACGAATCGGCAACGCTCATCGGCATAAATACTGAAGGGCTAAGGGAACTTCTTGGGACCATAAATATATATCAGGGCGGATTATATCAAAATACGGTGACTCCCTCTTCATTGCTTGGTTATAGAATAGCTTTTCCAGAAGTGCTTGCAGGAACGCAGGGGGCTTATGTAGGTCAACCTGCTTCTCTGAGCCTATCTGAACAGCGCCAAGCAATAACAGTGCCAATAGTTGGCATTCTACAGAATTATGGAAATATAGTGATACCTATTGATAGCGGAGTTATCATGTCTGTATATGCAGCCGAAACGATATTGCATAGGACATCATATAACATAATGCTCGTAAAAGCAACAAATACAGGCACTGTTGGTAAGGTCTCCCAGACAATATCCCAGATATATGGGGCGCGAGCAAAAATAATAACCGTGCAACAGCTCATACAGATAACTAGCCAGATACTGAATCAGATAACAGTATTGTTCATAGTAATAGCAAGCATATCACTTCTTGTAGCCGCAATTGGGATAATGAATATAATGTTGATATCGGTATTTGAAAGGACCCATGAAATCGGAGTACTTAAAGCATTGGGATTTATGGATAACGAAGTGATGATGATCTTCCTTTTTGAAGCGGTGACTATAGGCGTATTAGGAGGTTTTATTGGAATTGCTGTGGGAATCATGGGTTCATATTCGCTTACTGCGCTCATCATACATACATCTACAAGCAGTTCTTCATCAATATCGCAGTTTAGCCAGGGAGTAGGTGGAAGTTCCATCAGTTATTATCCAATAATATCTCTTTCTACACTATTAATTGCAATGGCCGTGGCAGTCATCGTAAGTATAATTGCAGGCATATACCCTGCCTGGCGGGCTTCTAAGATGAAACCGATAGAGGCGCTTAGGCACATATGAATTAAAGCCCGTACCTTATTTTCGAAGACATTATATTCTCATTTTCTGCTATCTTTGTCTCTATACTCCTACTTATCTTTTTAATGTCTTTAACCACAGAATCGTATTTCTTTTCGGTGTTTGAAAGAAGGTATAGATTTTCAGCAAGCTGGAGATCATTATGGATATTTTTCGTTTTAAGCAGCGATTCATTAAACTTTTTCAGCCTCTTTATTGAGGATAAATCATCATATAATTTTCCAAATATCTCGGAATTTACCTGATTAAATCTTCCCTTCCAATCGATAAACTCTTCAATTAATGAAAGATAGCTGTCCCTGGTTCGTGCAGATGCTGAGCGCATGTTAAAATCCTGTATGTCTTTATTCCTTAATGCATTGTATCTGGACATAAAACGATTGATCATAAAGCTTGTTGCTGAAGGATTCAATTTCACTGAACCGTCAACAAATTTTCTATCGTAATCTTCGCGCAAATTGCGATCCTTAAGTGTACTATAAGCTTCATTAAGTCTTTCAGAAATTGCGTGTGCATTTTCACTTTTATTAACATCTGGGTGGCTTTTTTTAATGCTTTTTATGTATGCTTCCCTTATCTGCATTTGACTGCTCTTGGAAGATATCCCAAGTATCCTGTAATAGTCTTTAAATTGCATGTTTTTAGTATCTATGCCCAAACTTTTTGCATGCGCTTCTATCTCAGCTATTATTCTGTGTGAATCAGCAATAAGCTTTTTAGACTGCTTTTCGGCTCTGTTTTGATACACATTAGAAATCCACGACTTTGCACTGCTTATTATATTCGTATACTCGCCTGAAAAAAGGAATAAGAAACAGAATTTTGAAGAAATGATACTCAATTACTGTAAAGGAAAAGAGTTCATTTCTCACTAATACATTGTTTAACAAGATATAAATACTTGACTGTTTGAAGCGGCGTGACCAATGCTCAAATTTCCAGATGCCACTCGAGATATTGTCGATATAAAAGCAAGGAATATAAACCTTCTCAGCTAGAATTTAGATGGTAGTGATGTCTATTACTAAAGATATAACAAACAGAAAGGATGAGAGGCTTCTAGTACTCGCAATTGACGTGGACAATGATCTTTACAGAAAAACAAGAATATCGGGCCCGCTTACAGGCAGAGCACAGATACTTGACGCAGCAAAGACATTGGCCCTTGCGGATCCACAAGATCCAGATTCAAATAATATGTTCTATGCAGTAAAATTCTACGATAATCTTAAGGAAGAAGGATATACGGTAAGCGTAGCAACAGTAACAGGATCAGAGGTAGAGGGATTTAATGCTGACCGCGAAGTGGCTAGACAATTAGACATGGTACTTGCACGAAATAAATGCGATTCATGCATACTTGTGACAGACGGGGCAAGTGACCAAAGAATCATACCAATCATACAATCAAAGATAAAAATAAGCAGCGTGCAGGTAGTTACATTAAAACAAGCTGAAAATCTTGAAAATACCTACTTTACAATAATAGAGAAACTCAAGGAGCCACATTATTCAAGGATATTTTTTGGGCTTCCTGCAGTGCTTCTTCTTCTATTTGCAATAAGCTACTTCCTTGGAGCCGGATGGATACCTCCAGTGGGTTTGATAGGAATATATCTTCTAATAAAGGGATTTGGACTTGAAGATATGTTTATAAATTCATTTAAGAATCTTGGTTTTAGCGTTGATAGAATAAGTTTCGCGTTTTATTTGAGTTCAATTCTGTTTATAATTGCAGGGTTTTTAATAAGCTATGAAAATTACTTGTCAGAATTTGGAGCTACTGGAAACCAGGGCATTTCAATTGCAAGCGCTGTAGAAGGGTTTCTTATTGCATTGCCAATAGCGTTAATATTGTATTTGATAGGCAGGATTATAGATGTAAAAGCATCTAGACATTTCTTTAGGACATTCAAATATGGCATATATATGGGTTCTTCTATAATATTATGGGCGCTACTGTATTCATTCACTGAATGGCTGAACGGCCAGATATATTTCGGCCAGTTACTTGAATACGTGATTTTTGCAATTATAGTTGGAGTGGCCGTATCATACACTTCCAGATTTTTGAGACGCAAGTCACTTGCTTCAAAAAAGCTGAAAAACAAAATTGTTGTAAATGAACTTGGCGCACTTATAGGGAGAATATCTAGAGTAGATGCGCGGAAAGGAAAAATGATGATAAACACCAGTTTTGGAAATCTGATAACATATAGTGTAGATAGGATAACTGACATTTCTGAAAAAGTAGTTGTAAATTAAAGGTGCGGATCGTGTACGGATCATACAAATTAAAAGTACATAATGGAAAACTTGTGTCAGTAAAAATTATATATTCCGAAAGAATTGAATCTGTACAGATCCTTGGCGATTTTTTTATGTATCCTGAAGAAGCTATAGAAGTAATAGAAAAATCTTTGATAGGACTTGGTAGAAATTCTGATAGAACGTCTATTGCAGATGGAATAAAAAAGACATCTGAAGAAAACAGGATAACTATGGTGGGAATAGATCCAGATTCCATGGCAGAAGCGATATTTATGGCGATGAAATGAATGAAACATGGAGAATTATAGAACTAACAGAAAATAATGCATATTTAAATATGGCCATTGATGATGCCATACTAGATGAAATTGGAGATGGAAAATCTCAACCTACTATTCGTTTTTATAGGTGGCTGCCAAACGCAGTATCAATAGGAAGATTCCAAGGTATGAATGACGAGGTGAATATCCAAAAATGCGCTGATCTGAATATAGACGTGGTAAGAAGAATTACAGGAGGGGGCGCAGTGTATCATGATTACCATGGTGAACTCACATATAGTGTAATAGGTAAGGAGGAACTTTTTCCAGACGGCATACATGAAAGCTATAGGTATATATGCAACTGGATAATAGATGGATTAAAAAGTATTGGAATAAACGCGGAATTTGCTCCAATAAACGACATAATAGTGGATGGAAGGAAGATATCTGGTAATGCGCAGACAAGAAAAAAAGGGGTATTACTTCAGCACGGAACCATATTATACAAAATTGATATTTCAAAGATGTTTTCTGTATTAAATATAAGCAAGGAAAAGATATCCGACAAGATGATAAAAAATGCAGAGGATAGGGTAACTTCGGTATCATTGCAAGCTAAATCAAGCTTCAATGAATTATATGAAGCTATTCTGAATTCATTTAAGAATGGAAAGAAATATGAATTTGGATCATTGACCACGCCTGAATTAGAAAAAGTAAGGGAATTTGAAAAAATTTATCGCTCCTATGAATGGAATTTCAAACGATGATTACTTTTTATCTTTTATTATAGATTCTATGAAATATTCTCCTGCTCGATATGAGCTCCTTACAAATGGACCTGATGCGGCATACTTAAAACCATACAATAATGCTTTTTCCTTGTATTTTTCAAATGTTTCAGGATGCACATATTCTTTGACTTCTATATGATGTCTGCTTGGCCTTAAATATTGGCCTATTGCAATGAAATCTGTGTTTACTGAACGAAGGTCTTGCATGGTTTTCATTACTTCATCCTCAGTTTCGCCTAGTCCCAACATTATTGCCGATTTTGTATAGATGCTTTTGTCCATATCTTTGAATGCCTTTAGGACGCTCAATGATTGACTGTATGTTGCTCTTCTGTCTCTTACATATGGAGAAAGCCTTTCTACAGTTTCTAAGTTGTGTCCAATTACGTCAGGATGTGACTTGACTATATTGCTTAGACATTCTGAATCGTTTCTGAAGTCCGGTATGAGCACTTCTACAAAAGTGTTCGGATTGGCTTCTTTTATACTGGATACGCACTTTGCAAAATGTGAAGAACCCTGATCTGCAAGATCGTCCCTGCAAACAGACGTAAGGACGATATAATTCAATTTCCATTCGCGAACTATAGCAGCAAGTTTTTCAGGCTCTTTTTCATCTATTTTCAGGCCTTTTGCACTTTTACTTACTGCACAAAAAGTACATCCTCTTGTACATAGATCTCCAAGCACCATGAATGTTGCAGTGCCCCCACCCCAACATTCACTCATATTTGGACAATGTGCCTCAACACATACAGTATTTAATCCAAGATAATTTATGGAACTTTTTATTGAAGAATATTTTGATGCATGCGCCGGTTTTATTGACAACCATTCTGGTAGCAAAGCCTCACATTATCGTATAGCCGAATAGATATATATTATATGTTGTTTTTCATAAATTTGCTGAATTTAGCGAATGCTTTACGTCTCATAGAAATCCTGCTCTTTTCTTGCAACGACATTTCAGCAAATGTATGCATGCTGCCTTTAGGGATAAATATACTATCCCATCCGAACCCATTTCCTCCTTTTGGATGTAATGCAATACT
Organism: Microcaldota archaeon; assembly: GCA_021803425.1. GTDB lineage: Archaea > Micrarchaeota > Micrarchaeia > Micrarchaeales > CABMGC01 > JAJZNA01. Next base: position 11,222 of record JAJZLN010000021.1, read on the forward strand.
TCCTTCGATCCTGCCGACAAACACTTTTATTTTTTTACCGTTCGAGAATGCTACTGCAGTTTTTGCATATGCACCCCTTGAATCGCACGAATCAACAATCCGGCATATTTTCTCCGTGCCTGCAGACTGCACAAGGCACTTTATAAGTGCTCCTGGAAATCCTCCGAGGCTATATATAAAAAGTCCGGTATCCTCTACTAATAGCGGTCTTTTGAATCTCAGATACGCACTGATTGCCTTATGCTTTACCACACGCTCTACACTGAGAGATTGCAATTCATCCAATTCATAATTTATGTACTTAAGCTTCACGCCAAGCACATACTCTGCTTCCTTAAGCTTATGCATATTAGATGTAACTAAACATACATCCATACTATTATCTAAAACAGAAGATTAATATTAAATCTAGTCGGAATACGTTTGTCTAGGCCGTTGCTTAGTAAAGTTGCAACACATTTATTTACATAATATGTGCTTTAAGCGCTAATTACATAATTTGTAGAAAATCTTTTTAAATTACCCGAGTGTAGATTATTTGGTTAGAATATGCAATTGCATAGAGAGGGAGCTATAACCGCGCCTCAAAAAATTAGTTTAGATTTGGAAACAACGCCTAGCGCTAAGGAGACGGAATTACGCAAGAAGCTTATTGAAATATATAAAGACGCGGTTGGAAAAATCGATTTAAAGACCTTGGAGTTAAATCAGATTGAGGATGCCATAAATCAAAGAGAAGCACTTGCAACGCACCTACTTGAATCTGGAGATGAATTGGGGTCGAACACTGTAAGAAAGGCCACAATAAAATTTCTTTTGGAGACATCTGAACATGTTGGAAAAAAGGCGTCGGAATCTTTAACGCTGATTAATGAAGGCAAAAAAAAGGCCATTGATATTAAAGCCCAAATGCAGAATGTTGAGGATACTCTGTCTAAGTTAAATGAAAAAGGCAATAAAATTATAGAGAATCTTGTTGAAGCAAGGGCAGCCGCAAAGGATACTACTGAAATTGAGAAGCGCTTGGATTCTAATAAAAAAAGTGTTGCCAAAAATAATGAAGAACTTGATAAATTGAATTCTGAATATTCAAAATTGGAGAATGAAGTTAAAGACAGTTATACCGTGTTTAAGCAAAATTACCCACTATCATTAGGATTGAAGAGCGCAGCAATGCAGATAATGTTGGCAATGAAAAATGTGAACGATGCGATAAATCTGGCACAAACGACATTGGACGAATGCCATAAAATGAATATGTACGGAGGCGCAGCTTCGGGTGAATTGCTGCTCAAAAATGTATTAAAAGTGGTATTTGAACTCTTTAATGAAAACGACAAAGGGTTAGCACAGAATACGGAAGGTAATAATTCCATGGGCCACACTTATATCGAACTTGCACTGGAAAATGCACTTGATGCTGCAAACAAGATAGAGGACGCAGTACAACAGGGGGTGAGTGCAAACATATTAAAAGAGGCCGTAGAATTCAGACTTATTGCAACAGAATTTGCTATGGCCAATGGAAATCGGTCTGAAATGCATAAAATTATAGATTCTGGAGTTGAACTTTATGAAAGCAGAGGATATGACAAGTCTTTAGTTGCGCAGCTTTTGGAGCATGGTATTTTATGCGAAAAAACTTTCGAAATAAAAAGCGAAATTGCTGAACTCCAAAGAAAGGATGAGAAATCGGTAGGCAAATCAAGCATCACTGATGCAGGACATTTTGGGCAATATCTCTGATTTAGACCTACCCGCTTTCACAGCTTGGCTTATCTGTTTGGGCTGTGCATCTGCTTATTGAGATATTTTATTATAATACTGGAGTCTCTTATAAGGTCAATGAATTTCTGTGTGTTTAGCACAGCATCGCCCTTTGTATGCACTCCTAGATTTTCGAGCATGAAAGCGTCATCAAGCTTTATATGGCTTATTTCAATATTTCCCAATCTGATATGGCCAGATATATCAAACATGCCTGCAACGTAGCTTTTTGAAAAATTATTTATCTTCTTGAAAATAAACGTCTCGCGGCTTACTACGTTCTGCAGTTGCTTTGCTATTCTTGAATGATAAAACCCTATACTTTTATCTTCATCACTGCCGACAATAATCTTGGTTGGCTCTACCATTAGATTTTTTATTGCTATTTCAACAAACCTTTCTTTCAATTCTTCTTTAGTAGTGCTTATTGAGACAAAATTCTTAGACTTATGGGAGCTCTTACTGAAAAGTCCAGCCATATAGCACAGTTCTGGAGTGAGTTTTATCTTCATCACTATCGTTTAGATATTGTATATTATGCCTTAAAAATAGCTGTGCCTTGGTGCCCCTTCATGGAATCATAGTCCGAAGGCGCCATGGCGTCGTTTAACTAGACGAATAACTATTTGTAAGTCCTTATTTAACCGTAGATTGCTGAGAACCTGGTTTTGCGTATTTGCCTTTCTGAAAACATGGATGTGCCACTAGGTTAGCCATGATAAAAATCTATCCTTTCAATTTTTTTGATAGTTTTATGTCCAATGCCTTTATCCGTGCAGTCTGCTCTATCAATCCCCTGCGGCAGGTAAAACTTTATTACGTTATCATAAAGCAGGGGAATTGCATCTTTTATTGGCTGATTCTCAATAAATTGTGCGTGGAAGCCTTCCCTATGGGTAACTAATAACGGCACTGTTGAGACTACGACTCCCATGTGGTATACATAATCATACTGCCTTTCAGGATAGCAGATCCAAACTGCAAGGCAATGCTTGACCGGCACTGTGACCACTTTAAGTTTTTCAATCTGCTTGGTTATGTATTGAGGCACATATTCATCATTGTCTATTTCTCCAACAATGTAGAGTGCAGTGCCCCTGCAATTTGATCTGAAAGTGCCTTTGCATAGCACTATCCTATCTTCAACCATTTTGGAATATTTGCTCTTCATTTGCGCTTCTTGCAAAGCAACAGCCTGTTTGCTTTGATGCATATATTTACCATATGTTTTATGCTGCATGTATTATATTAGAATTATGGTACATATATTGCAATTTTTGGACAGAAGTATATCAAATGATACAAAATAAAGTTGTTGGCGTGGCTGGGATTTGCTAAAAAAAGAAAAGGATGTAGTCTTGAGTTTTTAGTGAGAAGACCGCAATACTGAATTGTTTGTGCACATCGAATAATAAAACTTCGAAAGAAGTTTTGAGGTGATCTATCCACAGGTTCCCCTACGGATACCTTGTTATGCCTTAGCCCCCCTCACGGAACCTTAGTTCGAAAGCACCATAAAGATGCTGCGTCACTAAGGCCCCACTTGGATGACTTGGCAGGCGGTGTGTGCAAGGAGCAGGGACATATTCACCGCCCGTTGGTGACAGGCGATTACTAGGGATTCCAACTTCATGAGGGCGAGTTTCAACCCTCAATTCGAACCTAGAGTGGTTTTAGGGGATTGGCTTCACATTTCTGTGTCGCAGCCCATTGTACCACCCTCTGTATGCCGCGTGTAGCCCTGGAGATTCGGGGCATACTGACGTACCGTCGCCCTCTCCTTCCTCCTGCTTAAACGCAGGCGGTCTCAACAGAGTGCCTGCCCCATCTCTGGAGCAGTAGCAACTGTCAACAAGGATCTCGTTCGTTACCGGACTTAACCGGATACTTCACAGCACGAACTGACGATCGCCATGCACCACCTCTCGGCTTGTCTGGTAAGGTCATTAGCCTGACCTTCACACTGCCGTCGCTCCAGGTAATATTCCCGACGTTGAATTCAATTAAACCGTAGCATCCACCCCTTGTGTGCTCCCCCGCCAATTGCTTTAAGTTTCAACCTTGCGGCCGTACTCCCCAGGCGGCAGACTTAACAGTTGTCCTACGGTACTGCACTTATTCGTGATAAATGCAACACCAGAGTCTGCATAATTTACTGCTAGGGCTACTCGGGTATCTAATCCGATTCGTTCTCCTAGCCTTCGTCACTCACCGTCGGATGTGTTCTCGTCAGGCGCCTTCGCCACCGGTAGTCTTCATAGGATTACGAGATTTTACCCTTACCCCATGAATACTCCTGACGTCTCCCACTCCCTAGCCGAAAGGTATCTTATGCACGTGTTGATGTCATGCACCAACATTTCACACAAGACGGTTTCAGCCGGCTACTAACGCTTTAAGCCCAATAATTGTGAACACCACTTGTGCCGCCGGTATTACCGTGGCGGCTGCCACCGGTCTTACCCAGCACTTATTCCCCAAGCGGATTAGACTTGGTAAAAGGTTCACCGAAGTGAACCACTCAGATTCCCCCCATCACGCGTATGCGCATTGTGGAGTTTGCGCGCCTGCTGCACGCCGTAGCGCTAGGGCCATTGTCTCAGTGCCCTTCTCGGGGCTCTTACTCTCATATCCCCTACGGGTCAACGGTATGGTGGGCCGTTACCCCGCCATCTGCCTGATCCGACGCAGTCTCATCGCAGAGCGGTAATGCTCCAATTCGCAACCTTTTTGACTATAGTTCCTTCCAGAATCCATAGCCTATGTGGAATTAACGTCAGTTTCCCAACGTTATGCCCCTCTCTGCGGTAGATTGACCACGCGTTACTGAGCCGTACGCCGCCCAGCCAAGTGGCTGAGCTGACTTGCATGGCTGTCGAAATCTGATAGCAGTGTCCTCCAGCAGCATCGACTGGAGTTTTTAAACTTTGCAATTGTTCTTGCGGTTCTTCTTTACACTACTCAAGACTACATCCAATTCCAACAGGAATTTTCATAAAACGCATAGAATTTAGCATAGCTAAACTCTATTGCAAAGTATATCTTAACACAGATATATTTATAAAACACTATCTTTTGCGCTGTACTTGGGCTATAAAGACGTAATCTAACCTGCGGTTCTGGCTATTATTTAAACCTATTGCCTACGCAATCGGTCTATAATGCATATGGACTTTACTGCTTCAGGCTTTATGTTTTCATAAGCCCTTATTTCAGCCTCAAACCTCAGTGAAAATGGCTCTGTATTAAGCTTGCCTGTCTGGCTGTATACAACCCCCTCATATTTTATCTGCAACGCGTCAAATTTTACAACAAAACCATATTGGCCAGTACTCATTGAAAATTCAACGGCAACTGAAGGGATTGCAGAAAGGTAAATATAGCCATCATGCTTGTTCGTGCTTATGCCGTCTATAAGTATATCCATAATTGTGTCGTGCATCTTGTCCTGAGTGGCAAATGAATATCCCCTATACACGCTTTTAGTGACACTTATGCATCTGTTTATGTTACTAAATATTATATCACTTGCAATATCGTATTTGTTTTTATTTGAAGCAGTCGAACCTGCTCCGCTTTTTTCCAATAAATCTTGAATTTCCAACGAAAGTATTTTTGAAAGCTTATATTCTTCGGTTGGGTTTTCACAAAATTCGCCTATCGCTGTTTTTGGATCTCTCCTAATGACATTCTCAAACAGAGTTAAGCCAACCGCATTGCTTTTTAAATTGCGACTACGCAGTTCCATGACTAAATTAGTGTATTTTCTCATATTTATAGGTGCTCTTTAATGCGAAAACGCTGCGGATACTAAATGAATGTCAGACGCAGAACAATAATTAATCTACCAAAAAATCTGCAATTGCACCAATTGTCCATGCTTGGGGATCACATGGCCTGCTTGATTCTGGAAGATTTTCAGGAGGTATTATTTTACCCGAACGTGACACTGCTATATATTCCGGGGCACTTTTTAATTCTCTGAATAGTTTTAATATGCATTCTCTTATTGTATTATATTCTTGCATATAACCCATATTCTTTAATCCTTGTGCAATTATCCAATTATCCTGTATCCAAACAGAGCCCCTTTGATATGCATATTCATCGAAATTTTTATCGTGTTCTGAATGCGTCCTTATCCCATATGGAGTAAGCATATCGGATTTGAACAGTCTTTTTACAACCTTATCGGCATGCTCCTTATCTATAATCCCTGTAAACAGTAGATGTCCTGGATTGCTGGTTATGATGTCCAGCTTTTTCCCATGCCCATCAATTGCTAAATGATAAAATTCGTTGCCAGCATCCCAGAAACTTTTATTGAATGCTTCCTTAATTCTATTTGCAACAGCATCCATGCGATCAGAAAGGCCGTCAAATCCTTCATCCCGGATTATCGGAACCATTGATTTAAGTGCCATGTACGCATATCCCTGTACTTCTACAACAGCTACTGGACCAACTAAGTTGTCAGTCAGATTTCCTATGCCATCCTTCCAGCTTTGAGACTGCAAACTGCTTCCGTTATAAAGCTTATTGTATTTCAGCATCCCATCCTTTTCGCAACTATTGATTATAAAGTTAATTGATGCCAGAATGTTAGGCATGAGGGTGTCAAGTAACCTTTTGTCTTTTTTTACATTGTAATAATTGCTTATTGTTATCAAAAACAACGGGGTGCTGTCTATGGAAAAGTATACGGGTACAAAGGGTTTTAGCCACCCAATTGGTGATTTATATTTTATAAATTCAGCATCAACGCCATGATCATAATATTCATGTATTATCTTTCCAGGTTCTTCGCCATTAACTGGATCCGATTTATTTCCTTGAAGCTTTGCAAGCGCCATTATAGAATTTTTAGGTATATCTGTATTAAATCTCATGAGCTGCAATGATGTGATAAGTGCATCTCTTCCAAAAAGCTCGCAAAATCTCGGAAATCCTGCCCATAGATAGCCTTCTGGGCGCATAAGCTTGTTTACCATGGATGTTAACTCCGATGGAATATCTTTTTGATTCGTTGCAACGCTGCTTTCTGCCATATTGCGCCTGGTCTTTAGCATATCAATTTTGATTGGTGCTTAATTAGGATTAAAATGCTTTTCTGCTAAAATCCATGCAGAAAATTTAAGGCACATTTGAAGCCAAGCCACAACGCACGCTTTAAACTTTGAGATGCAGTATTGAAATTAAATGAATTGTTTATAAATCTTTAAATGTACTATGATAACTGATACCATATGCTTGTGGGGATAAAGAGCATCTACAAGAAGCCTGAAGCTTTTGATGGAAAACGCATACTTGTAGATAGACTCTGGCCAAGAGGAGTACGAAAAAGCACAATAAATATTGATGCATGGATGAAAGATGTTGCTCCAAGCAATGAATTGAGGCAGTGGTATGCCCACGAACCCGAAAAATGGGAAGCATTTAAGAAAAAGTATAAAAAAGAGATTGAAGGAACAACGGCATTCGAGGAACTAGTAAAACTCGTGAAGACCACTGACGTCACATTCTTATTTGCATCCAAAGAAGAAAAATACAATAATGCCGCTGCGCTTGCCGCATTTATTAATGAAAAACTTTGATTACAGTTCCAACTTCTTAAGCTCGAATTTACTTATGCTGGCAATGTTGCTTATGTATTTGACTGCTCCGGATTGGAAACTGTTGTCAAGAAGCGCATTTACGGTTTCATCAAAAGTATGCGCTGATGAAAATTCACGCTCATATTGGGCTATTGCTTTCCTTATTGCTGCCTTTTTAGGAGTGCGTATCTTGTTTGATGTGACTATTATCATCTTTAGCGAATAATTACGGCCGTTTTTGTCATTAAGACTGTCCACAGTATATATCACACTTGAATGCCTTCTGACTAATGAATGTATATAACTGTACGTCTGCTCTATATAGTCAAGCTCCGTATTTGCATTATTTCCATTAACCTTGAATACTCTCAATCCGATAAGCATGAATGAATGCTCGGGTTTATGTGTTATCCAGGACATGCTCACTTTTATTAGTCTGCCTGCAATACCTTTTTCATCGTTGGCGGGAATTTCGCCTATTGCAGATTCTCCGAATATTTTTGGAGGATATACATTGAACCACATCTTGCTCTTCCATTTGTCCGAGGATTTTTGTGCCATGATAATCAGCTCTTTATGATAAGGGCTACTTTTGCAGGATCGTATTTCCAGTCACTTGGAAGCTTTCCGTTATCCTTATAATAATTACTTAAGCGCCATATCTTAGCCTCTACCCTACTAAGGCTCGTCTTGTTATGGGTATCATTATGATTTCTTTCGATATGCCGCCTTATGGTTATTGCCCTTGTAAGGAGATCCATTAAATCGCGCGGTATTTCTTCATTGTAGCCATTCTCATTAAGTATCACAGACAATCTCTTTCCAAATATCTGCTTTATGTACTGCACACCATGCTTCTCCTTGAGCTGCTGGCCTATATGTGCCTTATGCATGCCTTGCTTTACGTATCCTGTAATAAGCTTTACTATTTCCTCATTGCTAAGCTTAAGTTCATCTGGACGCGAATTTAACTGAACGTCGGGTTTCCTAGACTTTGACTTGCCATGTTTTCCAGTATGCATCCTTGCCATTAAAACACTATAAATTAAGCCAAGAACCGGAACTGATGCTTGGCAGTTAAGATAATACTATCAATAATATTTATAAATAGTTCGTATCAGCAGTATTGTTGCATAATTCAGTAATAAAAACATTCGCTACAATTGGTATATGAAAACCATGAAAAAATTGGATGAAATAAAAAACTGGTCTGCAGATATAGAAAACAGCATAACAACTATGTGGAAGGATTCCGGTGAATTCAAATTCAACTCTAAAACTGATAAAGAGATATACTCTATAGATACTCCTCCGCCTTACATAAACCAACCGATACATATCGGGCATGCGGCTACATATTCATTCATGGATATGTTTGCGCGTTATAAAAGAATGAAGGGTTATGAGGTACTGTTTCCGCTTGGGCTTGATAGAAACGGTTTGCCTATAGAGATAGCAGCAGAAAGGCGCTTTGGCATATCGGCATTTAAAGCAGGAAGGGAAAAATTCCTTGAATACTGTGAAATGTTGCTCAGGGAAACGTCTTTGGAATCAATAGATAGTTTTGTAAAACTTGGAATATCATTTTCGTCGTTTAGTATAGGCACTGATGCTGGCTCAATATATTTCACAGATTCCCCTGAATATAGGATGTTAACACAATCCACATTCATAGACCTGTACAAAAAAGGCATGATATATGAAGACATGAAAGTAAGCAACTGGGATCCTAAACTTCAAACGACAGTAGCGGACTCAGAAATAGACTACACTGATATCAACTCTGAATTCAATTACATAGAATGGACAGTGAAAGAAACAGATGAAAAAATAATCATAGCCACGACAAGACCGGAACTGATAGCAACATGCAAGAAAGTTATATACAATCCTGAAGATGAGAGATATATTCACCTTGAAGGCAAGACGGCAATTACGCCCGTATTCAATAAAGAGGTTAAGATAATTGGGCATCCCTTGGCGCAGATAGATAAAGGTACGGGATTAGTGATGATGTGTTCTGCCGGGGACCTGACCGACATACGTTTCTTCAGAGAAATGGGGCTTGAAGTAGTCATAGCAATAGACAGAGACGGAACCATGAATGAAAATGGCGGGCCCCTCAAAGGCCTGAAAGTCAAAGACGCCAGAGCCAAAATGATAGAGATGCTTAAGAAAGAGGGATTAGTTGTAAAGCAAGAAAAGATATTGCACAGAACACCGATATCTGAAAGGTCAAAGGCAGAGATAGAGTTTATAGCAATGCCAGAACTGTACTTGAAGCAATTAGATCTTAAAAAAGAGGTCATTGCAATCGAAAAAAAAATGAAATTTTATCCTGAGGAAGGCAGAAACATACTTGAATCATGGATTAACTCGGTATCGATAGACTGGCCCATATCAAGAAGGAGGTTCTATGCTACAGAAATACCATTATGGTACGCTGAAGGAATGGTAGCTGTTCCCAAGCCCGGAAAGTATTACAGGCCGTGGAAGGAGGCCCCCCCAGATGATGCAGAAGTCATGAAAGATGGTAAGATGATAGGTACTGTGGCTGATTTTAAGGATAGGGAATGGGTAGGCGAAACCAGAGTACTTGACACTTGGTTTGATTCATCAATATCCGAACTCTTTATAACAAAATATAAATCAGACGACCTCCTGTTCAGCAAGGCTTATCCAGTTACATTGAGACCGCAGGGCAAAGAGATTATTAGGACATGGCTCTATTATACTATATTGAGAGGGTATCTTGAAACTAAAAGCGCATGTTTCAAGGATGTATGGATCCATCAGCATATACTTGATGAAAAAGGAATAAAGATGTCCAAGTCGCTGGGTAACACCATAGACCCGCACGAAATAATGAAGGACTTTGGGGCAGAGGCATTCAGGCTCTGGGTCGCAACAGAGGGAGACATGTCTAAGCAGGACCTTTCATGCTCAAGGGACAAGATACGCGGAGAGCTCAAGACCATAAACAAGATACTTAACGTTGCAAAATTCGTTAACCAGTTTGAGAAGCCGCAGAGCACGGAACTTACAATCCTTGATGCACTGTTTGTTGATAGTATAGAGGAACTCACAGAATATGCTGACAGAGAATTTTCAAATTACAACTTCTACCATCCAGCTTCAAAACTTAGGGACTTTCTGTGGAATACTTTTGCAGCAAACTATATAGAGATTGTGAAAGCGAGGGCATACAATAAGGAAGGCAAGTTTAGCAAGAAGGAGGAGCAGTCAGCACATTACTCTCTTCACTATATATTTGAAAGATTCGTAACGCTTATGTATCCGATTATACCGCAGGTATCATCTGTCATAGGTGAGAATGCAGGAATAAAAATGTCGTCAGTTGAGTTCCCAAAAGCTGCAAGACGGGGCACAGACCAGTCAAAGATAGAAAAGATAAAGAAATTCAACTCTGCAGTGTGGAAATCGAAGAGGGAGAAGTCAATAGCACTAAATGCGCCAATAGAAGGAATAAAGATTCCAGAAGACCTGAGCGAATTTTCAAAAGATCTGCAGTCGTGCCACAACATCGCATGAGATGTCATTATTGCAGCTCTAAAAAAACTTTCTGCAATATGCGCATTCATGTTCTTCATCACATTCTTCAATGCAACAGCATTGCATAGCTCTCTTTTGTAGTCTCTTCCGCCTTCATCCGCAGATCCCAAAACATATGCACAATATCGCCATGCTTGTTTGTATACGCCTTGTTCAAAAACCAACAGCTCTAACAGATTTCCCAAACCATTTATAAAATACGCATGCATAATTCAATTATGGGCTATCTCAAGTGCATCAAAATAACAAAGGAATATGAGAAGGCCAGCAAGGCGCTCAGGTCAGTATCTTTCAAGGTGCCTTCAGAAGGCATATTCGCACTCATAGGCAGGAACGGTGCAGGCAAAACTACCCTTGTAAGGATACTTGCAACACAGCTTCTTCCAACGTCGGGTTCTGCAAACCTTGCAGGCATGGACGTTGTAAAGGATGCAAAGGACCTGAGAGGGATGATAGCTTGCGTGCCGCAGGAAGCAAGGGCGATAGGCTGGCTTACGCCAAGGCAATTCATACTTTCATATCTGCTCTGGAGAGGCATGGATTATTCAGAAGCAAAAAGGAAGACAGAGGATGCAACAAAAATGCTTGGAATAGACCAGCACCTAGACACTGCGAACCGGCTTCTTTCAGGAGGCACCAAAAGGAAGGTGCTTGTAGCTAGTGTAATTGCTTCAGGCGCAAAGATACTGTTCCTTGACGAACCGACTACAGGGCTTGATCCCATATCAAGGAGCGATCTCTGGAGGATACTATCAAAGCTTAAACGAACCCATTTCATATTCCTCACAACGCACTATCTTGAGGAGGCAGAAAGACTTGCAGACAAGATAGGCATACTTGACGAAGGAAAGCTCTTGGCACTTGGAACACTTGAGGAATTAAGGGCCACGGTAAAATACCCGTACATAATAAAGATACTGTCTGATAGAAAAATGCTAAAGCCAAGGGAAGGCACAGTTGTAAAGGGCGTAGACGGATATTACCAGATAGCCACAAAGGAGAAGGATGCATATGAAATATCGAAAGAACTCATAAAAGAAGGGGTCAAGTTTTCCATGAATCCGTTATCCCTGGATGACATATTCTATTACATAGCCAAAAAACCGATAGAGGCAGAAAATTATGAAAAAGATGAATCATGGTAGCCAGATATTCGCGTCAATACTTGTAAATGCAGTATACGCGATGATCAATTACCCCATAGTGCTCATAAGCACACTTCTTGCCCCGTTCGCGTTCCTTATAGTGATATCATTCGTAAGCCACGGCGCACTTCTTCCAATAGCAATTGGCGGAGCGTTGATAATGACTATGATCAGTGCAGGGACAAGCCTGCAAGGAGACCTCTCTCATCTGAAGAACGACTTCAAACTGCAGGACATGATAGTCAGCTCCCCTACAAGCGCAAGAATGTACTTGATAGGGATGGCAATCTCGGAAATAGTGTACGCCCTACCTGCACTATTAGTGCTTGCAATACTTGCAGGCCTTTACATAAACACATCCATACTAGGATATGCATCGATAATGGCAGTCATGTCAATAATGTTCATATTCTCGATCTCACTCGGATTTTTCCTCTCAACCCTCACTTCAGACGTAATACAGAGCTGGGCGTTCACAGGAATAATCTCAACGATACTTTCTGCGCTTCCTCCGGTCTATTATCCGATAAGCTATATACCGCAGCAGTTCCAATTTATCGCTTATATATCCCCTGCAACATACGCGGCGCAGATAGTGCAGAACGCAACGGGTTACGTAACATTTAGTAATTCAACACTTCTAATAGACTGGATAGTCATAATAGCAGTGGCAGCGGCAATGACAGTCATAGCTGTCAAAAAGTCAAAATGGCGAGAAGATTAATGAGGCGAAAATATGGGAAACCAAATAAGATGCGCGCACATACTTGTTGAGAAGGAGTCACTAGCAAAGGAGATAGCTGAAAGGATAAAAAAGGGCGAATCTTTCTCAAAACTTGCAGAACAGTATTCTATAGACGGATCCAGAAGAAGAGGAGGGGACCTGGGGACTTTTACAAGGGGAGTGATGGTTAAGGAATTTGAGAGTGCAGCTTTTAAACTGCAGAAGGGAGAGGTCTCTGCCCCGGTTAAGACACAGTTTGGATACCATATAATAAAAAGACTTGAATGATTTCTTGCACGGAATATGAGAAGTTCAATGCAACAAAAAACAAAGGAAAATTTAAATATGCGTAGTTTAAAACAACTAATAGAAGAAGAATGCAGTGATAATTAACGAGATTTGAAGTGAGAAAATGCAAGAACAATACGAAACAGGAGAATCAAACAGTGGAATGCCGGGGAATGTGGTATTAATAGGGAAGAAACCGCCTATGAACTATGTTCTGGCAGTAGTCACACAGTTTAACAATGGCGTAAAGAGCGTGAAGATACGAGCAAGGGGAAACTCCATATCAAGAGCCGTAGACGTAGCTGAAATATCTAGAAACAGATTTATAACTGATGCTACTGTGGATACTATAGCGATAGGTTCTGAGGAAATTGCAAACGAGGATGGCACAAAGTCTAAGGTAAGTTCAATAGAGATAACTCTTGCAAGGTAAACGCATAATTATCTCTTCTTATTCAGCATTTTCACAACATCCGTAGAGGATATGGTACCGATACATATCATGCTATGCCTGTCAAGTACTACGGGAATCCTGCCGATCCTATTATTTATGAGCGCCATAGAAACCTTGTGCAAATCGTAATTGGATTCAACAAACACCGGTTTTCGGACTATATCTCCAATCTCGGAGTTCGTACCACTGTATTTATTTAAATCAGATTCAGAAACCATTCCACAGAGTTTCCTTCCTTCAAGTACAGGAAGAATGTTAACTTTTGAAGTGCTGACGAGCCTTATCGCGGTAGTTATCTTTGTTGTTCTTGAAACCCCGACAATATGCTTATTCATTATATCCTTTGCAACAGCCATAAAACCACAATAAACCATTATGCATCTAGCATTTATGGTATTTTACCTTGCAGCTACATACAGTAATACGATACTTGTATCGCGGCCACGTTCCGAATTTATAATTACAGGTAGGTAAAACGACCTTATCTACTACGCAATTAATATTTATACATGTTTGTTGGCTCACTAACTTTTATCCATACTTAGAAGGCAATCGGTTTAAGCGCTGTGAATTTATAAACCTTTTAAGCTTTATATGAAATAACATTACGGTGTTTAATTGAAAACGCTCTATAGAACCGATTATGTTGGGGATATAACACCAGATATGGATGGACAGACTGTGGTAGTTTCAGGGTGGGTTCATGAAATCAGAAATATAGGCAAAATAGTGTTCATACTTCTTAGAGATCGCACAGGCATAATACAGATAATAGGAAAGGAGGGCGTGGTTAATGATGATATCATAAAATCAATGAGTATGCCTAAGGAAAGCGTGATAATGGTAAGGGGCGTGATAAAAAAGAATCAAGAAAGTAAATCAGGTTTTGAGATAATACCATTGGAGATAACTAACTTGAACCCTCTTGAATTGATGATGCCTTTTGAGGTGACTGGAAAAGTACCGGCAGACATTGATGTCAGACTAGATAACAGGCATATAGATCTTAGACGGCTTGAAACTACTTCAATATTCAAGATACAGTCCACAATATTGAATTCGTTCAGGAACACCATGCTAAAAGAAAAATTTACTGAAATACGCACTCCGTCTCTAGTTGAGGCTGCAACAGAAGGCGGTTCAGATCTCTTTGAAGTAGAATACTTTGAAAAAAAGGCTTTTCTTGCACAATCTCCACAACTTTATAAGCAGCTATCCATAATAGGGGGTATGGACAGGGTTTTCATGATAGTCCCGGTTTTCAGAGCTGAGAAGCATAATACAATATACCATCTTAATGAGATAACTCAAATGGACGCGGAAATTGGATTTGCAGACCATAATGATGCAATACGCATGCTCAAAAATACGGTAAAGAGAATATTTTCAGATGTTGCAACCAACAATAATGCAGATCTTAAACGGCTAAATTCCAGACTTAAAGAAGAAAAGATAAAGGAGATAACATACAAGAAGGCGCTTTCTATACTTAATTCTGAAGGACATGAGATAGAATTCGGGCAGGATTTCAGCAGAGAACATGAAGAGACTTTATGCTCTGTAGTAAGCAATGTACTAATAGTCAAGGAATTTCCATCAAGCGTTAGGGCGTTTTACAGCATGCCTAACGAAAAAGATAAACAGGTATGCAATAGTTTTGACATGCTTTACAATGGACTAGAGATATCAAGCGGTGCGCAGAGGATACATATACCAAGTATGTTGATACAATCGATAAAAGAACATGGATTAAATCCGGAAAATTTTGATTTTTACGTGAATGCTTTTAAACAAGGCTCTCCGCCACATGCAGGATGGAGTCTGGGACTCGAAAGACTTACGATGAAAATTGCTAACGTACATAATATACGCGAATGCTCCCTGTTTCCTAGAGACAGAGTACGACTGAAGCCGTGATATAATGGATATTAAATTAGTCACTATGAAAAAAGACAATGACGTACAGATTATAATAGGGCATGCAGGATTCATAAAAACAGTGGAAGATCTTTATGAAAGTATTGTGTGCTCTGTGCCAAATATTAGTTTTGGTCTGGCATTTGTAGAGGCAAGTGGACCATGTCTGATACGCAGCGAAGGCAACAATGCAAAATTAAGAAAGATGTGCGAATATAACGCGCTGGCAATAAACGCGGGCCATACTTTTATTATGATGTTTAAGAATGCGTTTCCTATAAATGTGAACAATGCAGTAAAGGCAGTACCTGAAGTAGTGAGAGTATATTGTTCAACTGCAAATAATGTCCAAGTAGTAATTGTGGAAACGGGACAAGGAAGAGGAATACTTGGAGTAATTGATGGATCTTCTGGCACAAAAATAGAGACTAAAAAAGACAAAATAAAAAGAATGAAATTATTGCGCAATTTAGGATATAAACTATGATAATGTGGCCATCAAAAACGGCATCATATGGAACATATGCTGTTTTATAATAAATTCATTTAATGAAACTATATTAGATGGAAAGATTAACACAGGCAGAAAGGGATAAACGGATTTTTAAAACTATTATTTAAACCTTTATTATGAAATATGTACATGGTTTCTATAAAATTTGCACTGATAATATCATTCGTGATTATTTCTCAGGCATACGCATATACTGTGCATATTAGTGCGCCTGCAGTATTGAATGGCACAGATACAGGAACCCTTACTGGAGTGTCTTTAAATGTTACCCCAGGAAATGGCATTATAGAAATTAATGCCGGAAATATGAGTATAGGAAATGATACTGTAAACTCCGCTAAGCAAGCGGTATATTATGCAGCCACGTATCTTAATAAAAGTCAGGCATCGTACAATTTTATTTTTACAATAGATACTTTAGGAAGCGTATCAGGACCGAGTGCAGGTGCGCTTTTTACAGTAATGGCAATAGCTGCGCTTGAACATAAACAACTTATGGGCAACTTTACTGAAACAGGGACGATAAATCCTAACGGGACAATAGGACAGATAGGTGGAATCTTCGACAAAGTAGGAGCGGCACAAAAATATCACAAAAAATTTATAATAGTACCATATGTGTACAACAAAAGCACGGAATATATGCTTTATTATCTATCACAACAGGCATATTCTATACCGCTAGTTGAAGCGCGAAATATTTCAGAGGCATTGCAATACGCATTTGGCACAACTCCGCCAACATACCTAAATTATAACATAACTGCTGACTATAATACCAGTTCTTTGGAAAATGCAAGTGCATTTTGCACATATTGCAATGAAAGCAGCTTTGCCGAATTGACGAATTTTACATTTAATTATGTTGGAGAAGAAATAAACAGCATTAACAGTTCAAAATTTGGGGCACTTAAATCTCAAATGAATGCGCTTTTATTGCAGTATAAAAATATTTCTATGAAAGGTTATATGTATACCGGAGCAGATTATGCATTTATAGAATATCCAACTGCATTTTTGTTTGCAAATTACAATGCTTCCAATGAAACAAAAGCAATGGCCATAATAAATAATATATACAACTATTGCAGTTCCTTGAATTATACAGGACAGATGACACAGAATAATTATGAGTATGTGATAGGAGGGAATCTTAGGAAAGATTGGGCATTAGTAACATTATCCCAGTCAATTGAGTTGCTTAATTCATCCCAAACTAGCGATGGAGTGCTCTTTGCATTGGACTCGGCCGCACCTGCTTATGGATGGTGTGCAGCTGCAAGTGAAATGTATAATATGTCTTATAGCATTGGTGGAAATGAATATATTTCACTACAACCTAAGGTTGCTTCACTTGCATCATATGAGCTTTCAGAAGCCGTAAAAAAATACGGATCACAGCAACTATATGTGAAAGCTGCGAATTACAGTTTCAATAACGGAGATTACGCAACTACTTTGTATTCCCTAACTTATGCAAACGTATTTTATAACCTCAGCACTTCAATAAACCACAACCAAACAGAAACTGAAAATGCAGTAAAATATGCATTAGAATCTGCAAATGGGATATGGTCAACGCAATTTGCACTTCAAAGTGAATTTTATCTTGAAGAAGCCTCTTTTAATGGAAATTCAATAGGGTACATGCAAGATGCCTATAGCACTTCATTGCTATCTGAAAGACTGGGAAACCTGAACACGTATCTAAACCATTCATTTTCATATTCAAACAACACATCCATTCAGTATTTGCAACCCAAAATATCGCAGGAATTGGGTCTGATATTTGGGGTGCTTGTGATCATACTAATGGCACTAATAGCAATATTGATAATGCTGATAGTGCACATTCTTGATCACAAACGTACAAAAAGGTAGTGCAGCTATGGAATCGGATGTTTTTTGCATAAAGGAACAGACAAACAAGACGGTATTTTATGAGTCTGAACACATTATCATACTCTATGACATAAAACCGGTAGTAAAAGGCCATATTCTAATAATACCGAAGAGACATATTGAGGACACATTAGAACTGACTAATGAAGAAATATATGATATGAATAGCGTACTAAAAAAAGTGCTTCCGAGGATATTGGAGATGTATGGTGATGAACATAGGTCATATAATATATCCTCGCAGATAGGGCAATACTCTGGAAGAAGCGTGCCGCACCTGCACATACATATTATACCAAGAAGAAAAGATGATATTTATCAAGAACCAATGAAGAATATTTTTGAAGATCTGAGATTAAACAAAACGCATTTTACATATAAAGATGTGGAAATTGAAGTCAAAAAGCTTAGAAAGGAATTTGGATACCCGCAAATGAAGAAATGAATATGCAAACCAATGCAATGCCCATTGCAATGAGAGATATGTTTCTTATTTTATCATAACTTCGTTTTTTGTGCATTAAAAATATGTATCCTGAATACAAAAGCATCGCATCAGATATTAAAATAGGTACAATATATATTAGATTGTGAAAGAAAGGCCGAGTATAAAAGAACATGAAGATGCTTATTATTACTGAGAATATGTAGAGTAAAAAAGAGATGTAAGAAGATGCAGGTGTGCCTATGGCTATTGGCAAGGTTACAGCATTTCTTACTTTCATGTCTCCTTCATAATCTCGTATAGTGCCGTGTATTTCTCTTGCAAGACCACTTAGAAATATAAGTGCAAAAATTAGTAGATCCGTATAATTAATGCTACTTGATACAACATAATTACCATATATGAATGGTATTGCCATCGCAAATGCAACATATGCATTTCCTAAAATAGGAAGTCGCTTAAGCCAATAACTATAAAGTATAGATAATGCACCGAATATTACAGCTATAGCAATACAATAGGTATTTATCAAAATGCTTGATGCAATACCTATGATTAGGCTTATTGCTGAGATATAAATAGCGTAAGTTGGTTTAAGTTCTCTGGTGACTAATGGCCTCATTTTCTTATTCTTCCTGTCAGTATCGATGTCAAAATAATCGTTTATTGCAAATGCGCTCATACTCAAAAATATTGGAGTTATTATACTTAAGATTAGAATTCCTGGAGAAGGTATTGCTCCAGCTATGGCCTCTGCGGCAATAACTGCAATTATTAGCATTATGCTATGCTCTATCCTAACCAACTTGAACAGAGACATTAGTTTTGACATGACAGTTTTTTACACTTATAATATATAAAGAATAGCAGCGGTTTCAAATTGTTTTTATATTTATTCCACAATATAAGATCATGCCTAATAATCCAGGAAGGATAGACGGGGACTACAGCACAGGTGATAAAGAATCTGTAAAGTTTGTGGATCCAGGAAACTTTGGGAGAATCCAGGCCAAGAAACGTTATTCAAATTCAAGAGTTTTTTATCTGATAATTATTATAATAGCGCTACTTATTGCGTTCGTATTGCTGGGTTAAGTATGCAGTATATAGAAGAGATAAATTTCGATGAGGCCTTGGAACTTGTTAGATCAGATGCGACTGTTTACGCGTTTGTAAATAACATTGGGGAACTGGAATTCCTCAAGGAGATGTTGAATTCGAAAGACGTATTGAGCATTGACCTTGATGAGGCACGTGAAATAGTCATGTGCAGCATTGAAGGAACGCTGCCTTCTATTGATGTTAAAAAATATGAACATTCAATTGTAGTATGCCCGCATGGAAAAACATCGTTGAAATTTATTAGATCCCTCTCAGTTTTTAATATAACTGCACATAGTCTGAAAGAGGGCACAGAAGGATTGCGCATGAGATAGCTAGCTATTGCCTTCTATTTCCGCCGTCAACTGGGATAACTGCACCGTTTACCCACGAGGCATCTTCACTAAGCAGCCACGCAATTACAACGGCAACGTCTTCTGGTGGACATTCGGAATCCCCGAGCTTTCTATATGTTTTCCAATCCCTGCCAGGCACAAAATCATGCCTCATGGATTTTGGTGCGACCGAATTGACTCGTATGCCTCTTGGAATTAACTCCGATGCAAGCACTTCTGTTGCTTTAGCTACTCCTGCCTTTGTAGAAGAATAAGCAACATTCCCAATGCCGGTAGCATACGTGCCAAGTGTTGATGAAATCATTACTATAGATGAGCCATTTTTAAGATACTGCAAGCTGCTCTTGATCAGATAGAGGGGACCTTTTAAATTTGCGTTTATCATCTCGTTTAGTCCGTGCTCATCAAGCATATCTATAGGAGTATCTGTGTAATTGCCTACAAGTATGACTAAGCCATCTATTTGGCCTAACTGCTTTATCGCTTCTGAAATTATGTAATTTGCACCTTCTGGAGTTGATGCATCAGACACAACAAAAGAAAGCCTGCCATAAACTGACAGTTCTGATTTAAGAAGCTCAAGCCTATCCAATGTCCGCGAAGCCATAACTACTTCTGCTCCATGCTTAAGTAGCAGATACACCGTGGCAGGACCAAGCCCCTTCCCAACGCCAACCACCAATATCTTCTTGTCTTTTAATTCCATAAGATATGCTACAGATGGTTTGAAGAAAAAGAATATAAAATAGGCAGATTACAAAATAATAAAGTTCATGATAGTATGCTTACTGATAAATTCAGGCCGAATCATAGTGAAAAACCAGTGAAAACTAGGGAATTTATAGCTGAAATGAAGGCATTGGCTAGGATTGGGGAAATGAATGACGCTGCATCAAAATTAAGCGAATCTGCAATGTCTGAAAACAAACTCGGCAATTTTGAGAATGCTGCAGTTTTTTACAACTGTGCAGGGGATATCCTAATAAAATCAGGAATTGCTGAAGATAGGGAATATGCAATAAACATGTATATGAAATCTGCAGAAGAATATGAAAATGCCGGAATTATGGCATTTAAAAAATCTAACACTTATGAATCAGCGATTCTATTCAAGTTGGCTGCAAATGCATATAAATTGGGTGGAGGAAACGCCAATTTAAAAGAAGCGGCAAGATGTTTTGAAATTGCTGCAAGTTTTTTTGAGCATGCTGCAAATTTCGAGTATTTTGAAAATGCAAATGCCAAGGAGAGTAAGGAGATAATGTTAATTTTTTCTGCAGAATCAAATAGAGACGCGGCCAAAATGTATTTATCATTAGACGAAGTTATAGATGAAGATTCGAAAGCTATTGTAGATAATCTTATCAAAGCTTCTGAAAGGTACGGAAATGCCGGTGAAATTGTTAGATCCGCAGATTGTATTGTTGATGCGGAGTTATACAGGATTATTGGTAGCAAATAAGCAAAATAACAGAAAAACTTATTAATAAAGTAAAAATAGCTAAATATTTATATGTAAACGGATAGACTACTATTAACTGATAAATCCCGGCAGTTATACTCGAGTACATGTGTTAAAATTTGAGAGATATGGGGCAATAAAAATTGCCATAAAGAATGCACTTGAAAAGAGAGATTGAAAAGAAAATGATATTTATGGTAACTAGAAATTTCAAAAAAAATCCTGAATTGAAGGAAATTGTCGATATATGTTTAATGCAGTTTAGAAAGGATGTTGTTTCTGGAGAGAATAAAAAGGCAGTTAACTATCTGGTATCTTTTGCAGAATATATCAAAATGAATGGCAATGAGGGATTTGTTGTAGATATGTATATATCTTTGGGGTGGTTTATGCAACGCTACGATAAAAACATTTCTGGCATGTTTTATCTTAAGGCATCTTCATCATTTGCCCATATGGCCAATATTTATGAAAATGAAGGATTCTTTCTTGATGCCTCAGAACTATATAATTGTGCTGGAGCATCAATCAAAAATGCAATAAACTGCGGCTACCCGGAAAGCTTAAGGGAACATGAAATTAGGATGTATTTAAAAGGAGGAGACTGCTTCCTCAGCGAGGCGCAAGAAATTTTAAAACGAGACAATGCAAGCAGATATATATCATTCGCAATTGAATCTGTTAAACGCGCAGAGAAGATATACACACGGGCAACCAGTATTAATCCAGGGCACATATTAGTTGTTTCAGAATCACTAATAAATGAATCAAAGTTAGAGCATATTAGGACATTGATAAGAGATAAATCAGGTAGTGATTGATTTCATGATCCAAAAAGCGCTTTATCATTACTTATTAAACTTGCATTTTTGCATATATTTTCTAATTTGTATAGAAACAATGACGCTTCTTTTGCCGTTTTCATGTGCTTATTTTATCCATATCTTTAATTACATTGTTTTGGATGAATTAAAATAAATCCATAAATCGGATTTGCAGCACTGAATTTTGAATGCTGTGCATATTTGACAATCGGCCCCATATTGCGAAAGATTTAAATAGGTGTTAGAGATAAAGTAATTTAAGTTGTTTTGATGACTAGCACTTTTGCGACTAACGTAAAGTGTATCGGAAGGGGAATGCCCTCATTGCTAGTCATAGGAATATGGGGAATAGTAAATTATTGCCCCATATTTGTTGCATAAAGGCACAAAACAAAACTCTTTTTTTAACTTGGTGCCTCTATGCAATTAAACTATCCTATTAGGAACAAAAATTTAGCTCTTAAGGTTACTGACAAGGAGCTTACACTGCTTTATGAGATAGGGCTAAATGTATTTCCTACAGCTACGGAATTCGTAGATAGCGTAGCAGCCAAACATGATGTATGCAAAAGCGGAATTTGGTACACCCTTAAGAAACTTAAGTCAGGAGGACTTGTAGATTTCACAGAAAAAGGGGAAGGCCATAGGCCTCTGTCATTAACAGACGCAGGAACACAAGCAATAAGAAGCAAGATAATAGATGTTGAAAACAGACATTATCATTATATAACAGGGATAATGCAAATTAAAGTGGGTGCCAAATAATGACTACAATAAACAATCCGAAAAATAAAAAGACTTATGATGTTGTTCTCCATGAAAACAAAGATGAAGCTACACGGGCTCCAGATGCAAATGCTGCTGTTGCTGGCACGGTAAGCCAATTATCTCGTGCAATAATAACAGGAAATGTAGATGATATAAAGATATTATCGAAACTTGTAGAAAAAAGCGATCTGAATGATTCGGTGTTCCTTGCATGTATGACCAGAACATGTACAGAATCAGTAATACCTACATTATTTGAAGTTGGAGCAGATAAGGAGTATAGAGATAGCAGTGGAAGGACCTATGTACATGAAGCCGCAAGTTATGGCAACGTAATTGCGCTTACTTCTCTTGCAAAAGCAGGAGCAGATATGAATGCAAAAGATAAAAGAGGCAGCACCCCGTTATTCGAAGCTGCAATGTTTGGACATTTAAACGTGGCAAAAGCATTGAAAAATATGAATGTTGACGTTTCAATAAAAAATATTTTCAGAAACACTGCAGAAGAAATTGCGAAAAAGCGTGGATATGAGGATATAGCAAAACTTTTAAGGAGCAAATAGAATTTTGAATTGATTTTATGGAAACAGGAAAAAATCGGACTACTGCAAAATTTAACTCGTTGATTGCGAATAAGCTTGAGCATGCAGAACAAACAAAAATATATGGCATTGGGCCAGGACTCCGACTTATAAGAGGCAATAAAGAAGATGATCAATCTGCTCTGCTTAAGGAATTGGCAAGAAATTCGCCACCTTCAGATAAAGAGGCAAAGTGGATTCATTCGAAAACCAGCGTTGTAAAGGAGGCTGCAGCAAATGTAAGAAAAGAGATATCATCCGCATTCAATGAGTCGGCTAAAAGGATAATCAAGGATATTATCAGCATAAATGAGGGACAGATGTTCTTTGGTAATTATGAAGAAAGACATTCAAGAAGAGTAGGGAGTAATTTTGAAGAGACATCAATGAATCCTAATAACTGCACTATTAATAATTTTAATTTAACAATAAAATTACTGAATTTTTACCTGCCTGAGAAATTTGGAGAACTTATGCTCGATACGATAAAATTTAACAGGAATATTGGAGTAGACACAACTTCTGATGTGGCCGATTCTTTCTCCAAACCTTTTGAAAACAGGGTATTAGGAAAGTTAGATGTAATAAAGAAGCAGTCAATAAATGCCTTAGGTATGGTTAATAGTATTCATGGACTCGATAGCGCAGTTACTAAAATCGAAAATTCAGTTTATGACATAGTAAATGACATTATCAAGGAATCTGCAAATATAAAAGACAAAATTAGGTAAATATCTAACATATTCACATGAATGCATTTATTGCCCAATATATGCTGAAATTTAAATGTTATTTAAGGATAAATTTTTAATAAACATATCAGCAACCAATATGCTATGTAAAATTTTAATTTAATCAAAATGTAGATTTTATGCATATTAAAAGACAATCAAAAAAAGGCACACTATTGAAGCCGGAAGTGCTTCAGGAACCAGTGCTTTACAAAGAAAATCCGCATGCAGTTAAGGAAGTGCAAAATTCTGAGAAGCATGCATTACGCATGCTATTTAGAAAACCTGGCAATGTAGTTAAAAGTAAAATAAAACCGTATTTATACACATCTACTGCAGGGATATTATTTGGGACTTCTGGTTTCTTCGTGGCAAACATGCATGGAATGAATCCCATTGAGATAGCCGCAATTACATCCGCATTTTCATCTACAGCATTCGGCATTGGCATGCTTGCCACAAAAAAGAAGTTCAAAGTTAAGGATTGGAAATCGCTTTCGGTTGCAGGACTTTCTCAGGCAGTTTCAACTCCGCTCTTCTTTGGCGCAATAAGCGCAGGCGCAAAAATAGGGGAAGCTACGCTATTGTCGGCAACCAGCTATGCATTCTCCATGGTATTTTCATCTGTCTTACTTAAAGAAAAACCAGATAAGATATCTATAGGAGCCATGATTGCATCATTTGTAGGCGCGGGGCTTATATTGCAACCAACATCAATGCCAAATCCGGCTGATCTCTTAGCGCTTGCATCTGGATTATCATATGGGCTGACATTCGTTTCGATAAGAAAAAGCCAGAAATCTAATAATGACATGGCAACAACAATGGGTCTTCTTTCAATACCTGCAATTGTTCTGGGGCCATTATCTTTGATAAATCCGACCATGCCATCGATCAGTGCACTCGGATTGATGTCCGGGCTTTCGGTATCCGCATACTTGATTCCGCAGAATATGCTTACCAAAGGGCTTACCTCATTACAAGTAAATGATTCAGGAGCACCACTACTTCTTGAACCACTATCTGCAACGGTTATAGGGTATGTAGCTCTTGGACAAACGATGGGTATTTTGCAAATAGTGGGCGGATCGGTGATAGTAGGATCTACACTTGCACTTATGGCAATACGTAATAAGAAGGAATTGCCACCAGGAAACGATGCTGATTGAAGTATTATAACCTGACCACAATAAATGCGGGTGTAGATAGCCACACACCCATAATCATTGTTTTTATTTTGAACAAAAATAGCCGTGCTTTTAATCCAAAAACAATGTCTCCTTAAATTTCCAGCATTTATTGGAACTTGGGAATGAATATTTAAATTAGTTTACACACTTACTTTATCATAAAGTGTTAAGATGATACGGGTAGGGGTTAATGGGTACGGAGTTATAGGTAGAAGAGTAGCGTACGCCATATCAAAACAAAATGATATGGAACTTGTAGGAATAGCCAAACCTGACCCTGATTACAAAGCAAAATTAGCTATAAAAAGAGGATTTGATATATATGCATCTTGTGATGCTGATCGCGTAGCTTCTTTTGACAGTAAAGGTGTAAAGATACGTGGAATGCTTTCTGATCTTATTGAAAAAGTAGATATAATGGTGGATTGCACACCAGAAGGGGTAGGAGCAAAGAACCAAAAAATTTATGACAAAGCCGGAATAAAGGCAATATGGCAAGGAGGGGAAGAGCATTCAATATCTAACTTTTCATTTAATGCATATGTAAATTATAGTAGTGCTATAAATGCAAAGTATTCAAGAATAGTGTCATGCAACACTACAGGACTTATAAGAACATTGAATGCGTTGAATAATGCATTCGGTGTAAAATCAGTAAATGCTTTCCTTGTAAGGCGAGCAGCAGATCCTGTAGAGATAAAAAAAGGGCCTATAAATGCTATTGAAATAGAGAAGGATATGCCTTCCCATCATGGGGATGATGTCAAAACCGTTTTAAGTAATATGGACATACACACGGTTGCAGCAAAGGCATCAACAACACTAATGCATCTCCATGATATAAATGTTGAATTAAAGAAAAATATAACAAAGGATGAAGTAATAGATGCATTCAGAAAATACAGAAGGATAATGTTAGTTTCGGCAGAAGACGGAATCACTTCCACAGCGCATGTAATGGATATTGCAAGGGAGCTTGGAAGAGGGCATGGAGACATGTATGAAATAGCAGTATGGAAAGAAATGTTTGTAAATGACAGAAGGCTTCAGTATTTCCAAGCAATTCACCAGGAATCTGATGTAGTTCCTGAAAACATTGATGCAATAAGAGCGATGTGCAATATTGAAACTGATGCAGAAAAATCAATAAACAAGACTGACATAAGCCTTGGGATTGGTGTATCATTATGAAAATAACAATATCAGCAATAAAAGCCGATGTAGGTTCGATAGGTGGACACACTAGACCTAGCGAAGAGGTACTTGAAAAGGTAGCAGACTTTGTAAGATCAAACATGAAGAAGTCCGGAATTATTGATACCTACATAAGCTATACTGGAGATGATATACATATTTTGATGTCACATAGAAATGGAGTGAATAGCAGCAAAATACATAAACTCGCTTGGGATGCGTTCAATGCAGGAGCGGAAATTGCTAGGAAACAGGGCTTGTACGGAGCAGGACAAGACCTCCTCAAGGATTCGTTTTCAGGAAATGTGAAGGGTATGGGACCGGGGGTTGCTGAAATGGAATTTGAAGAGCGCCCAAATGAAGCATTTGCATTGATAACAATGGATAAGACAGAACCAGGTGCCTTCAACTTCCCGATATACAGATTATTTTGCGAACCTTCTGCAAATACTGGATTGATAGTCAATCCAAAACTTGCGAAAGGAGTGACGCTTGTTGTGATGGATGTTATGAAGAATAAAAAAGGCGAATTCAAAATACCGGAAGATAATTTCCTCATAGCAACAATGCTAATGTATCCAGGAAGATATGTGATAGATTCCATACGAAATGAAACCGACCCGATATTATCTGCAACAACCGACAGACTACATAATGTGGCAGGTACTTACGTTGGCAAAGATGATCCGGCTGCAATACTTAGGCTGCAAAAGGATTTTCCAGCGACAGAAGAAGCATGTTCAGTTTTTAAACTGGCCCATTACGTAGCAGGAGATACCAGAGGAAGCCACCATATGCCGCTTATGCCTGTTAAAAAAATGGCTAAAGCAAGCACGAATTATTGCATACCGATAGTAAGCTGCGTTCTATTCAGCATGCATGAAGGGATATTTACCGCAAACACAGATGCATTCGATACCCCAGATTGGGATTATTACCGCATGAGAGCAGTGAAGAAAGCAGATTATATGAGAGAACAGGGATTTGTGCATCCTGCAACACTGATCCCTGAAGAGCTGGAGTACAGCAAAGGGTATAAAGCAATGATGAATGAGGCAACGAAGAGATTTAGGTGAACTTACGGATCTCTCCAAATTTTTCATTAGCAAAAAACTTGGGGCGATTTCTGGCAAGGCGGTGGTGCGGGTTGACATCAATGTTCCGGTTAATGATGAAGTTATAAGCAAAAACAATCTGAGGCTTAAATCGTGCGCCAAAGCCATAGACACATATGTAAACAACGGAATAATCCCCATAATACTCGCACATCAAGGCAGGAAAGGTGATGATGACTACCTAAATAGCCTTGAGCAGCACGCAACAGTACTCCAGAGCATGGTGGAAAATGCAAGAATAAAGTATTCGAACAGCCTCACCGATTCTGAGACTGAAAAAGCTGCTGCTGGATTGAAAGAGGGAGAAGCTCTTTTATTAAGGAATGTGAGAGATCATGAGGATGAAAAGGGGAAATTCGGATCGATTGACGAAATGAAGACGTCAAAAATGGTAAAATTCTTCTCGAATATTGCAGATTTCTACATAAATGATGCCCCTGCAACAATGCACAGGCAAGATACATCACTTATCGGTTTTATTGGTGCAATGCCAAGTTATCTTGGGGTGCAGATGGAAGAGGAGCTTAGGATACTGAAAGAAATAAAAGATAATATGCGTTCGGTAAACAAGACTTCAATAATATTTGGGGGAAAGAAGTGGGAAAAATTTGAGTACATATATGAGATAGCGAAAAACAAAAGCGTGAATGTTTTATGTGGTGGGGTTCCGGGCCAGTCCATATGCTACGTAATGAACAAAAAAAGCTTCAACAAAGAGAATGAACAATACATAATCAAGAATGGGAGCTTGGATATTGCAGAAAAACTTATGCATGAGTTTGGTGATAAGATATTATATCCCAAAGATTTCATACTTGAAGATGGAGAGAATGTTGGATTAGATGAGCTACGTTTCAAGAGAGGCAGCATAATGGATATTGGCGACAGCACTTTGAAGAACTTCTTTGAAGATCTGGATGGTTCTGAAATGATAATATATGCAGGGCCTGTAGGAAGATATGAAAAGGGCTATAATCAGACAATAAGGCTAATAACAAGATTTATGGGGATAAAGGCCTTAAACTACACACTTGGAGGGAATTCTGCAGATTCCATGGATGATATAGGCATAGATAAGGCATATGAAATGCTTGATGGAAAGAGGATAACTAGTGGTGGTGCAGGACTTGCGTATATAGCAGGCCACGAAATACCTGTGCTTAAGGCGTTCGAGTCAAATTAGGTACGCTGAGATGTCAGCGTCAGTCGCGCAAAACAGATTTTTCTGAGGCATTTGCACCTCCTTCTCGTTTGCTACTGTTTTTAATACCAACTATTGCCGGTGCGACTGCATTAGGCTTAAGATAGGCTCCTAACAAGAATCTTATTTCATCATATGGCTCTGACCGCACATATATCAGTAATGGAGATTTGCCGGGCCAAATGTCGACAGTGGTGTCCGGGCCCTTGTTTTTTGATAGTTCAACAATTTCTCCTTTTTCGTTGAAACTGTATGCTCCATCCCTGTTTTTTATTTCGCCTTCAGCAAGCCAAAACCATTTGCCGCTCAATTCTCTTATTAATTCTGAAGAGATTGAAAGGGCTTCTTTGTAGGTAAGCGGCCTGAGCCCATTGTCAGAAAGAAGCTGTTTGGAGAAATCATATGTGCCTTTTGAATTTGATACGAATAGCGATAGTTTTCCGTGTTTTATCTCTTTGAATTCTGTTGCCTCTTTTGCTTTTGTTCCCATGCAGTTATAATGTTATGTAAAGTATTTAAATCTATTTAGGCTATCGTATCCGAAGGAAGTGTTGCTGCACCATAGCACTCAATAGCAGAACACTTGTTCTTTTCAATATTTGTTATATTACCTGTGCCGTGTTTAGTGCTTATCAACATTTGCCCACTTTTGCAGTAGCAGCGCTACACAAACAGTGGACCGCTGGGACCGAGAATCGAACTCGGGAAGGCCATTTCTGGCCAAACAGCTTAGCAGGCTGCCGCCCTACCACTAGGCGATCCCAGCATGAAATCGCAAATGCAGCAGAAGCAGCTTTGCACGATGAAGTTATATAAGATTGCTATGCTTCCGCTCAATCCTGTATCTTTAGAGCATAGTTCTTTGTACGCGCATGTGAACGTACACATACGCCATATACTTAGGGTTGCTCCTTCCGGCCTGGCCCGATTCATATACAGAACTACCACTAAAGGCAAGATCTCAACACTTCGGTATAGGTCTTATATATCTGCATCATACTCTACTAGCATTGGCCCGCCTGAAGGGGATTTGCGGATGGGAAACCCCTAGCTTCCCGCCTATCTGCTGCAGTATACATTTTCTCCAAAACCTTAAATAAACTCGCTTACATATATCAGCAATAATAGGCAGCGTTTTCAGTCAATAGCTGCTGAAGAGGTATTTATTTGGATTATGAACAACTGTTGGATAAGGCTTTTACGCAGCTGCCAAACCTGTCAGAAGAAAAAGCTGACTTCAAAGTGCCCCAAATAGATTCACTTGTGCAAGGAAACAAGACAATAATAAAAAATATTTCACAGATAGCGGATACGGCACGAAGGGAAAAGAGTGAAATTGCAAAATATTTGTCTAAAGAACTGGCTGCCCCGGTTTCATCAGATTCTTCTGAATTGACAATAATGGCAAAGATACCGCTGAGCACCCTCAATGAGAAGATAAAAAAATACTTTGAGCTTTACATAATTTGTAAGGAGTGCCATAAACCGGATACACATGTGCAGATGATTGACAGAGGATACACTACAATAGTATGTGAAGCATGTGGGGCAAAATACACGGTAAAGAATTCATGAAGTGAATATTATGCAATACCACAAAAATAACAATGCGCCTGAAGAACACAGGCTTGTGATGCCCCACGAAAATGAGGTCGTTGGAGTAGTAATAAAGGCGCTTGGTGCATCAAAATTCAGCGTATTATGCTCTGATAACAATGAAAGGATATGTGCCATACCTGGGCGGCTCAGAAGGCGTTTTTGGATAAAAGAGAATGATATGGTTCTGGTAAAGCCATGGGTCGTTCAAGGCAACGAAAAGGGGGATATAGTATATAGGTACAGCATTATGGACAAGGAAAGCCTTAAACAGAAGGGCATCAATGTTCCGGAGGTATAATCGTTTCTACCTAGACCTGCTTTATGTATTTTATAACACTGTTCACTTCCTTTTCTACTTTATAGGACTTCTTAAAATAATATAGCAAGTTTGTTATGTCTCTATCTAAAAATTCTGATGCTTTGGGATGTTTTGTTACGACTGCCTGACCGAAATCTATTATGTACGGAATTTCACCTACCATGAGTATATTATATTCGCTTATATCCCCGTGTACAAGATCTGCGCCATAAAGACGCTTGATGTCCTCTAATATCGAATTGAGCACCTCTTCGGGATTGCTTAATACGGTATTTTTCATCATTTTAGATGGATTCTTGTCTTCACCCAGAAATTCCATTGCAAGAACATTGCCTTTGAAGTAATACGGTTTTGGGGCATGGACGCCTGCAAGCTGCGCTATTTTAAGATTGCCATATTCCTTCTTGCACCATTCATTGACTATATCGAATATGCCTAATTTTATCTTATCGAATCTGGGATCTCCAAGCATATATTCAGTACGTCTGTCAAAACTTGACGTCTCTATCCTGAATATTTTGAGCGCTACGTACCGAGCCTCTACACCAGTTCCTGAATCGGCAATATAAACATCTGCTTCCTTTCCTGTTGCAATTATGAAATCAAGTTTTGATATTATGTTGTGATTGAACATTCTCCACAGTGACATCATGGACCTATTATCAAAAATGCCCTCTTCTATCTTTAGCTGCTCCTTGAGCATGTGCACTTGCCTGTCCGGCCTCTTTCTTGTACTGCGCTTTCTTGACATAATACTGAACTCTATTAGGACAAAGATATTTTAATGTGTAGAGGTTATTTGTTGGTGTATGGAAAGCGTGAGGATAATAGTTGACAATAGGGAGAGGAATACTGACATACTTAAAGGACTTTCGGGATTGGGAGCCTGCCTGGATTTTGAACAGCTGCCGGTAGGCGATTACATAATATCCAAAAGGATGTGCATTGAAAGAAAAACAGTAAACGATTTCGAGAGTTCAATAATGGACAACAGACTTTTTGATCAGGCTGATAGACTCAAAAAGAGCTTTGAAAAGCCAATAATCATAATAGAGGGGGACAGAAGCCAGCATAGGCTTGGCAGTAATGTGATAACTGGAGCCGTATTGAAACTTTATGCAGATCATGGCGTACAGATATTAAATTCGGATAGTCCTAAAAATACGGCATTCATGCTTTACAACTTTGCTGAAAGGGAGCAGTTAAAAGAAGGGGGGGAACCTAGACTTGTTGGACTTAAAAAAGCCAATACAACCAGGCAATGGCAGTTACTCATACTAGGTACGATACCGGGAATAGGACCGAAACTTGCAATAAAGCTGATATCACACTTCAAAACAGTGCAAAAGGTGACTTCGGCTAACATCGATGAACTAATGGAAGTAGATAAAATAGGGAAAAAGAAGGCAGAAAGGATATATAATATACTCAATACTGAATTTATTCTTGAAAAGGTGTAATCTTGAATTTGCTTAATAGGATACTGGATGGAAGTAGTGAAAAATCGATCTTTGAGAAGGGCAAGAGGATGGTTGACCATGCAGTTGCAGCAAACAATGTTTTGATAAAGATAATAAAAAAATCAGATGACCTTCAGGAACTCAGAAATATAGAGAAATTGGCTGACAAAGAAGTCTTTGAATTGTCAAACGCAGTGACATCTGGGGCCGTTGCGCCGAATCTGATAGATGACATGATACGTTTTGTAAATATGGAAGATGATATAGTTGATACTATGTTCAACCTTGGAAGGGCCATAATAAGGTACAGGGGCAGAAACAAGAAAGTGGATAAGTACATAGAAAACAAAATGTTGAAGCTAACGGCACTTATGAACTCTGCGCTTTTGCTGCTTTACGAAATGCATAATATACAAAAACTTTCAGATGCAAGCAGATTCAGATTTAAGATAGAAGCCGTAGAACAGGAGGGTGACGTGATAAAGGATTCCATGCTTGACTACGCATACTCAACAGATCTGGATTTCAAGGCGTTTTACCACATACAAAACGTAGCATACCTTGCAGATGACATATTAGACAATTGTGAAGACGCGGCAGACATGATTACCAGCATAATGAGATCCGTACTTACATAGTGATTGCTTGCTTGACGCGGTAATATATCTGCTTTTCTTCGTGCTTGTGGCATTAGTGTCAGGAAATAATCTATCAGTCTGCACTGGTTCTATAATATCGTCCAGGATAGTTAAAAAAAGCACAGGAATAATCATTGGAATTGTGGGGTATTCTATTGGGTTTGTAATGCAAGGAGACCTGCTTAAAATAGGGTTGATTGCCATTATGCCGTCTCCTTCAGCCTATCTAATAATAATTGCACTTTCCATAGCTTTGGCTATGTTCGTAGTGGCACATATAGCTAGAGTGCCACAGTCGTTGTCAATAACCTTCACAATGATAATAGTAGGCATAAGCATGGCATACGGAAAGGCATTTAGCATTGGCTACTTTTCCAATATAATAGAATTCTGGATTTTGGCAGGCGCAGCGGCAGGAATCCTGACTGTTTTGTTGATGAAAATATCTTACAAGTTTACAATAAACTCTAAAATATGGGGTACTGTAGAACGTATAAAAGCACTCCTTATAATAGTGTCATTCTTAACGGCTTTTGTACTGGGAGCCAATACAATAGGTTTTGTTTTTGCATCGGTATCGGGCCTCATAAACGAGTCGTTCGGTATCGCCGTGGCAATAATGGCAATGGTGTTTGGTAGTGTACTGCTTAGTGGTGGTGAACTTAAGAGGATAGGGAATGAAATACTGCCTATGAGATATCTAAATGCCCTCATATCGCAGAGCATTTCAATGATCCTGGTTGAGGCAGGAACCCTATTAAGCATACCGATATCCAATACCCAAACATTCACAGCAAGCCTTTATGGAGCAGGATTGAGCTACAGAACAAGAATGCTTAGGAAGAAGCCTCTTTTCAGCATAATAGCAGCCTGGATACTTACTGCACTCATTGCGCTGATTCTGGGATATTCTGCTACATTTATTTTTTATCATGCCGTATTGTAGTGGCAGCCACATCAATGCTTACTGAAGGATCAAGCAATAAACTATATTCTTTTATGATATTTAGATTAAACTTGGAAATTGCCTGATTCAAAATCTTTTTGCTATTTGAGAATAAGATTATTCTGCTTCCGGATCCTGAAACGCTTCTGATTGCGTCGTTTACCTGCATTGTGCCAGCTATAAAAAGTAGTATTTCCATCTGAAGAGACTTTGCCGCAGCAACGCCTTCCTCACGCCTCACCACGGCATTTATATACGCAGGTATGAATCTTTTTTCTATGCCTTTAATGTTCTTTATTACGAGAAGAAAATTTCCACCTTTTGATATTTTATTGGCCTTAGATATCAAAGAACTTCCGGATCCTTTGGATTCTACAAGAAATGCGAAAAAACCGCTATCCGACTCTTTTCTCATGTTATCTGTTTCCATCATTTATCATCCGTAGACTTCAGTAGTATTGTTGATGAAATGATATATATGCTGCACTGTATTAGTCCGTATAAGGACGCAGAAGCTTGTAATGTCAACTAATGCGATTTACAAAACTAGACAGTTAAGATCTTTTGGCCCATCTAGGGCATAAAACCTTAAATATAGGATTAGGCACAACGTTTTTATAGTGTTGAGATTTATAGATAATAAGATAAACACTAGTGATGGTATGAGCCAATTCGGATCGCAATTCCATGGAAAATCGGGAAGGAAACTGAAAGGAAATGGAAAGGTAAGATTAAAGAATAGGGATAAGAAAAGGTATGAAATGGGAGGGTATTTTTCTTCTACTAAACTTTCTGAAGAAAATCGCGTAAAGAATGTACGAATACGCGGGGGTAGATTGAAAAGCAAGCTGCAATATGCAGGATATGCTAATATCTTCTCAGGCAAAACATATAAAAAAGTAAAAATCAAGTCAATTGTGGAATCTAAAGATAACAGGAATTTTGCTAGGTTGAATATCATAACCAAAGGCACTATAATAGATACTGAAGAAGGAAAAGCAATGGTCACAAACAGGCCTGGCAAGGACGGATCCATAAATGCAATTAAGATATAGGTGCTGATATCACTATGAGAGTTTACGTATGTGGCAGGGAAGATTCGGAAAAATTGAAGAAGCTCCTTGAATATGACCCATATCTTGATAAAAATTTGAACATCGATCAGATTGATGCACTTAAGAAAGATCATGAAGCGAATATCATATTTGCACGGCAGGACTATTGGCTCAAGGATGGAATAAGCCTTGGACTGGATAGGGAGAAATATTATCTTATATTGAGTGCTGTAGACGAATTTCTTGAAGATGCAGAGAAAAAGCTTATGAAATCTGTCCCCAGTATTAAAAGAGCTGAAAGTGAAGTTGAAGGGAAAGTTATATTGGAAATCGAAAAAGAGAGATCGGAAAGTGAACAGGGACTGGGCATGATATTCGGGTAGATTACTTGAATTTTATAAGTGCAAACGATTTTTCAAAATCACAGATAAAGGAGTTGTTTGGTCTGTCAAAGATGCTCAAAGACAAGTCAAAAAGACCGCTATCAGATAGAAAACCGATAATGGCATTGCTTTTTGAAAAAGTGTCAACTAGAACCAGAATTTCATTTGAATCTGCAATGCTGCAACTTGGAGGACACCCCATTTATATAGATGCAAGGACATCGCAGCTCTCTCGCGGAGAAAGCATCTCGGACACGGCACGCGTATTGAGTACATATGTAGATATAATAGCCGCACGGATGAATAGACATTCGGATCTCGAGGAATTTGCAAGCCACTCTGATGTTCCAGTAATAAATGCACTTACGGACTTTGAACACCCCTGCCAATCACTAAGTGATATCTACACCATACTTGAGGAATTCGGAAAGATATCTGGTATAAAAATAGCTTTTGTTGGAGATATAGCCTCAAATACTGCAAACTCTTTGATGATTACTGCCTCTAAGATGGGCGCAGATGTTTCACTTGTAGGTCCAAAAGGATATGCGCCTAATGAAGCATACATTAAGAAAGCTAATGAGAATACGGATATATCCGTATGTAGCATACTTAAGGACGGATTAAAGGACTGCGATGTGATTTATACGGATACGTTTATAAGCATGGGGCAAGAAACCGAATCAAAAAGGAGAAGGAGGATATTCTCCGGATACCAGGTAAATCAGGAGATGCTTAAATATGCAAAAAAAGGAGTGCGAATAATGCACTGCCTACCTGCGCATAGAGGCGAGGAGATAACTTCGGAGGCATTAGACAGCAAAAATAGCCTTGTATGGAAACAAGCAGCAAATAAGCTTGTTGTTGAGAAAGCAATAATATTATATTTATTGAGGCAACCAAAATAGTGGTGCATTGATGGGAATAGTCTGTATTTCTCTTGGAGGAAGCATAGTATCAAGGAAGAATGGCATCAATGTATCCTACATAAGGAAACTCGCCAAGCTCCTTAGAAGCCATGTGGATAAAAATAAATTTATAATTACAGTAGGAGGAGGCTATGCCACAAGACTATACATAAACTCTGCAAAACAGATAATAAAAAATGATGCAGTACTTGATGAAATAGGAATAGCAATAACCAGAATCAATGCTCTGATAGTTAAGGATCTTTTTTCTGATATGGATGTATATCCAAACATAGTAACTGACCTTAATGAACTGAGAATGGCAAACAAAAGTAACAATATAGTGCTTATGGGCGGACTTCTTCCGGGCATATCAACAGATGCCGTTGCAATACTGGCATGCGAAGTTGCAGGCAGTAAGGTGCTTATCAACGTAAGCAAGGACGCATACATATACGACAGGTCGCCTTCAGAAAAAAATGCCAAGAAACTTGAGACAATCAGCCATAATAGGATGATAGAGGTGGCTTCATTGAGAGATACACGAGAAGCCGGATCAAACTTCGTGTTTGATCTTATGGCTGCAAAACTTGCAAAAAGAGGCAACATAGAGGTTAGATTTGTAAATGATGACATATTGCAGCTTGATATGGCAATACGCGGAAAAAAACACAGCGGCACTACAGTAAAACGAATGGATGCCAATTGACAAGCCTGCCCCAGAGCTATTTACATCACTATATGTGCGCAGATGTGCATATTTTATTAGTATAATGCAATTCTTAATCGATGGAACTATTAGATTACGATATAATAGTGCTCGGGAGCGGAATTGCAGGTTTAACATCGGCCATACACGCAAGCAGAGAATCTGGCGGTAAGAAGAGTATAGCGCTTGTATCAAAACTGCATGTGATGAGAAGCCATTCGGTTGCAGCAGAAGGAGGTATATCAGGCGTTCTGTATCCAGATACAGACAACGATAGTGAAAAATTACATGCCTACGATACAATAAAGGGTTCGGATTATCTTGCAGATCAAGACGCAGTGGAGATATTGGTCAAGGGCGCACCAGAAGAAATAAAATTTTTTGACCATATAGGCGTCCCATGGAACCGACGTGAAGGAGGAAAAATATCGCAACGCGCATTTGGAGGCATGTCAATACCTAGAACAGCGTTTGCAGCCGATAAGACTGGATTCTTCATGATGCGTGCATTGTATGATGAATTATTGACTTATGACAATGTTGAAGTATTCAATGAACGTTTTGCAACTAAACTTGTTGTTGAAAAAAATAGGGCAGACGGCGTCATAGCATTCAACATTGAAAATGGGAATTTCGAAGCTTTTAGGGCAGGAGAGACCATAATAGCAACTGGTGGAGCATCAAGGATGTATGGATTCACAACTAATTCTTATTCGAATACTGGAGATGGAACAGCAATGGCATATAGGGCAGGGATAGCATTAAAGGACATGGAATTTGTTCAGTTCCACCCTACAGCGCTAATCCCAAGCGGAATACTCATAACTGAAGCTGCAAGGGGAGAAGGAGGGTACCTGAAGAACTCCAATGGTGCCAGATTCATGATTGACTATGCAAAGTCAAAGATGGAACTTGCCCCTAGGGATATAGTTTCCAGGGCAATAATAAGCGAGATAAATGCAGGGAGGGGATTTACGGATGAAGATAGCGGACTTGAATATGTTCATCTTGACTTGAGGCACCTTGGAAGCAGTAAGATAGACGAAAAGCTGCCTATGATAAAAGAAATGACAATAAAGATGTTAAGGCTTGACCCTAGCACGGATGAAATACCTGTAAGGCCGGCTGCACATTTCACTATGGGGGGCATACATACAAACATAGATGGAGCGGCGCTAAATCAGTCGGAAAAGCCGATAATCGGATTGTGGGCCGTTGGTGAATGCGCCTGCGTGAGCATCCATGGGGCGAACAGATTGGGCAGCAACTCGCTCAGCCAGTGTTCAGTGTGGGGTAGGCGTGTAGGAACTATAGCTGGACGCTGGCATAAAGATTCTGCAACCCAAAAAAGCAGTTTCATGGAAATAGCCGAAAATGAAGAAAAATCGATATTAGAAGTTATAGATAGTGAAGGGGATGTAAATCCTTATGAAATAAGAGACAGCATGCACAGAATTATGGATAAGTATATGTATGTGTACAGAAACACGAATGGCATGAATGTTGCAAGAAATGAACTTGCAAAGCTCAAAACGAAGCTTAAGGATATATATGTTCAAGACAGAGGCAGACTGTATAATACTAACCTTAGAGAGGTATTGGAGATAATGAATCTGCTTGACCTTGCACAGGTCACGGTAGAATGCGCAATACGAAGAAGGGAGAGCAGAGGAGCTCATGTAGTTTTGGAGTACCCTAAAAGGGACGATAAACATTGGCTTAAGCATACTCTTGCATATATGTCTGGAAACAAAGTAAAGGTAGCGTATATTCCAGTAAAGATCAGGGGATGGAAACCTGAAGAGAGGAGGTATTAGATGATGCATATGGAAGATGATCTAGGATATGACATACGCGGACGGCAATCCGCCATATTCAGGCTGTTTTGCTTTGACAAAGAGGGATTAGCACATATGCTGTTCTACAGGATTGCGATATTCGTTTCGATGTTTCTGATAGCATCAATCATGATTGGGCTATATTTTTATGGAACGGCATTGATACTGACATCAAAGGCGTTGATCATGTTGATTTGGATATTATTTATGCCCCAATTATTTGAAACAGGAAAAGCAATGTCAATAATAGCCACCGATGGAGCGGTATTCAACAGATTCAATGCGTCCTTCATACAATTTGGATTGAAAAAGAAAAGAACATATATTGCATTCCTGATATTCCCATATTTACTGCTATTGATATGGATTGTCGGCTTGCTTGTGATGTTGGGTTCGTGGTTTGCATGAGATCATCAAAATATTCCATATTCACTTATGCGAGTATGATTGGAGTGCCTGCGCTTCTTATGCTGATTTTGATTGCCATGATATCAGGATACGAGATGTATATCAACTTATTTGCATACGTTCTTGTTATAGCCCTGCTTGTTTTTAGCACAACAGGTCTGATTGACGTGTTTTTGCATAAAAAATATGATGGAAGCATGAAAAAAGCGCATGTTGAAAGCGAAATAAAGAGCAATACAGAGCCCATGTTAAAGAAGGGTAGCGAAGTGGATATAATCGTAAAAAGATTCAATGGAAGTTCGCATAATTTTGATAAAGTGACATATAAGTTCTTTGCCAATAAATTTACAACGGTTCTTGATGCACTTCTTGGAATAAAATCACACCAAGATAGTACCTTGGCGGTAAGATGCAACTGTAGAATGGGAATTTGTGGATCGTGCGGCATGGTAATAAATGGAAGGCCGAGGCTTGCATGTGAAACTAATATCATGGAAATCGCCGACTCTGAAGGTGGCAGGATAGAGATATCACCCATGATGGGACATCTATTATTAAAGGATACTGTCACTGAATTTACTGATTTTTTTGAGAGGCACAAGTCAGTCAAACCTTCCCTTTACAGGAAAAATGCAAAAGAGAAGTATTCGACAACAAAAGAGTATCAGCAAAGCAGCGAAGAACTTGACAAATTCCTTCCGTATTCGTATTGCATAATGTGCGGACTCTGCCTTGATGCATGTCCAGTAGTTAATTCAAATCCTAATTTCATAGGGCCGCAGGCGCTTTCACAATCATTCAGGTATTACAGAGATTCTAGGGATCAAAAGGGAAAAAGAAGGTTGTTTGAAGTGGACAGCAACGAGGGGGTGTGGGGTTGCGAATTTTCAGGATCATGCTCAAAAGCATGCCCTAAAGGTGTGGATCCTGCCACTGCAATACAGCTTATGAAAGGGGAACTGATTAGCAGAATTGCAGAAAAAGACGATTATGCTGAAAAAAAGTGATTTTATGAAATATAGATTAGATAAGGACGTGTTGGGCGCAGTGAAGGTTCCTGCAGATGCATATTATGGATCTGAAACCCAAAGATCTCTAGATAATTTCAAGGTGTCAGGCATAAGAATGCCTATGGAATTTGTATACGCATATGCAATGCTCAAAAAAGCTGCAGCTATAGCGAATATGAGGGATAAAAAACTTGATGCAAAAAGGGCGCATGCAATAGTAAAAGCGTGTGATATCATCTTGGAGCACAAACTTGATGATCAGTTCGCTATAGACATATTCCAAGCGGGGGCAGGCACATGCCTTAACATGAATGTAAATGAAGTGATAGCAAACAAGGCGATAGAAATATTGGGAGGGAAGAGGGGTGATTACAAAATAATACATCCTAATGACCATGTTAATATGTCCCAATCAACAAATGACACAATGCCTTCTGTAGTGCGCATTGCAACTTATATCGGAATAGAGAGAAAGCTTATGTCGGCATTGACTTTACTGGAAAAGAAGCTGCATAAAAAATCCGTTGAATATAGGGAAGTGGTAAAGATAGGCAGAACCCATCTGCAGGATGCCGTGCCAATGACATTAGGACAGGAATTTTCAGGGTATGAATATGCACTCAAAAATGCCATATCGATGCTTAATGACGCCAAGAGGAGATTGTTGTATATTCCGCTGGGGGGCACTGCCGTTGGCACTGGAATAAATGCGGATGAAAACTATGCACGCATTGCAATAAATGAACTTAACAGAATAACCGGGATAAAATTTAGGATATCTGCAAACCGCTTTGCGGTTATGCAGCAGCGGATTGAGGAGCTTTCAGTCGCAGATGCACTAAAGGAAGTTTCAACTGCAATAAACAAGATTTCAAATGATATGAGGCTTTTGACATCCGGGCCAAAAGGTGGAATGGGTGAGATAATCCTTCCGGAAATACTGCCCGGATCCTCGATAATGCCTGGCAAAATCAATCCGAGCATGCCTGAAATGATGGGAATGGTCTGCCTCAAGATAATTGGTAATTGCACGACAATAACTGATGCTGCCAATAGCGGTCAGCTTGAGATAAATGTATTTACCCCTATTCTAGCCTATGATCTCATGTTCTCGATAAACATACTCTCTAATGCTTCGGCGCTTTTTGCAGAGAAATGCATTGACGGAATAAGAGTAAATAAGCAGATATCTGCGCACGTTGAAATGGACATGTCAATAGCTACTGCATTAAGCCCGTATATAGGATATGCAAAAGCTTCTGAAGTAGCGAGAAAGGCTTACAAGGAAAACAAGAGCGTAAAGGCAGTTTGTCTGGAACTCGGAATACTTGATAAGAATAAATTAGATGAAATACTTGATCCTAAAAAATTAGTCGGTAGGTATTAGATTTGCTGCCGTTTTCATGAGCTTACCGGGGGGATTATGCTATCTGCTATGAAT
Source organism: Microcaldota archaeon (assembly GCA_021803425.1). Lineage (GTDB taxonomy): Archaea > Micrarchaeota > Micrarchaeia > Micrarchaeales > CABMGC01 > JAJZNA01. The sequence continues at coordinate 52,782 of JAJZLN010000021.1, forward strand.
TGTGCATCATATTTTATTATGTCCTCGTACTTTTCTCCAGTGCAGAAGAATAATATAGGTATGGATGTTTCACTTAGTATTGATAATGTATTCCCGCCTTTTGCATCACAATCAAGCTTTGTCAGTATTATGCCGTCTATACCTACTGCCTCATTTATTACTTTTACTTGATCAAGCAGGGCATTTCCGGATATGCTTTCCCCCACAAATATCTTGATGTCAGGCTTTGCAACCCTAACCATCTTCCTAAGCTCATCTACCAAACTTTTGTTTGTTTCCTGCCTGCCGGCGCTGTCTATAAGCACCGCGTCTATTCCATGCGCCTTTGCATGGGCTATAGCATCAAATGCAACGCTTGCTGGATCGGCACCATACGCACCTTTAATGACATTTATTCCAAGATTTGAGGCGTGGAATGCTGTCTGCTCTATTGCTGCAGCCCTGAACGTGTCGCTTGCTGAAAGAACGCAGGATATGTTATTTTTGAGTAGGATATTTGCTATCTTTGCCATTGTTGTGGTTTTTCCGGCACCATTGGGCCCAATAAACATTATCTTGAGCGGAATGTCGCCGTTTGCCTTCTTTGCAACCGCAATATTCAGGACGTCTACACCAGGACTTTTTGAAAGAACATCCATTACGGATCGGTGTATTACTTCGCTGATTTCAAGATTTATGCCTCTTGAGGATATCGTGGTCCCAACTAAGTTGCGCTTTATGCTCAAGGATAATTTCTCTGCAACATCATAATTGACATCTGACTGTATAAGCCCCATCCTCAAGTCATCTATAAATGGTTCTGCATCTCTTTCGCTTATTTTTATCCTGCCAAATATTAGCCCTTTTACCTTTGATGCGGCAGTTATTTTTGGTTCCGACTTTGTGTGTGGAATTTTGAATTGATCTGCATTTTCCCCTGTCATTTTCGATTCTTCAATTTTTTCATTACTGATGGCTACTTTACCTTCATTTAAAGGCTCCACTTGGTCTCTTACGGCAATTTCTTCTTTTTTCTGCTCGTTGCGTATTTCTTCAACTTCTTTTTGAGATGTGAAGGCAATTTCTTCTTTTTTCTGCTCATTGTGTATTTCTTCAACTGCTTTTTGAGATGCAGATTGCTCCTCCTGAAGTTCTTTTTTTGAGAATGAATCTATAAAGCCCGAAAATTTCTTTTTTAAGGCCTCAAACATTGGAATACCTTATTATTGCTGGGCAGACATCTGATACTGCAAAGCGCCCATTTTATATTCCAAATCAAATATTTCCCTTTCGAGCCTCTGCTTTTCATTGACAAGTCGGTTTAATACTTCTGTGCTGCTCTTTTGATTTTCCCTCAAAAATGCAAGTGCTTGCTCAATGTCCTTTTCAACCAGATAGCCAGCGCCTATATAGGTCATGATGGAACTTATCTTATTTATCTTGGCAGTTATATATGCTCCGCCATCGCCACCTATCATGGCTTCGGAATTTTCAATGCTGTTGGACTTTTCTATCAATTCTATATTCTTGTTTATAGAAGTGCTTGTAAGAGAGTATGTAGCTATGCTATTCTCTATGTTAGCATACTGCTGTGTATACATGTCATGCAGATACTTAAGCTGCATCAGGACCTCGTCGTTGTCTTGGCCATTTACAGTGTCAGCCATTAATTCACCAATAGAATTAGCATCACAAACATTATAACCATTATTATAGATCCAGTCCCTCTGCAATCCTCGCTAACTCAAATCCTGTTGTTTGGTCTCCTGCAACCATTCCTTGCGAATTTGCTATTACGCATAATCCTATGCTTGAAGACCCAAGATTTGCTGTGGACTGTGACATGCTATTCACGTATTTCTTTATAATAGATATATCCGAATCGGTGGCGCTGTTATTTACCACAATGCCTTTATTAGTAATTATGTTGTTTGCACCTACAGTACCATAATTCCCTATGTGTATCTTAACAGCCTTCACATTGAATACTTCTTCTATTTCCTCAATTTCGCGGTAGGAATATTCCGGATTTACAAATGCTATATGGTCGTTTAATAATATATTGTTCCTCAGAGCATTGAGATTTGTGCCAAGTAGCCGTATTTCAACCCCATGGAGCTCGCTCTTTAGTTTCTTAACTTCTTCCTTACTTGCAGTTTCAGGCAGCATTATGCCATTTGAATTTGCAATCGCATATATTCCGATAAGGGAGGAGCCATCTACAGTTGATTCTATAACTTTTGCTTCGGTGCATTCTTCTATTATCGACCTTTCACCCCTTGTGATGCCAGCTCCTACAAGTACAAATGAATCGGTAGCTATTGAAAAGGCGCCTATATAGCTACTGTTGAATATCCTCATTTTTGATATATCTCCCATAAAAACACATTGAATTATGCTGATTTGGAATTTAGTCCGTCCTCCGCTTGTCTTAAGGATAGGAAAGTCTATTTACCTGGCCCTTTGGGCGTATCTTTTTGCTTTTCCTGTTGATTAAGATGGCCCTTGTCCTGCTTTTCAGATTTGACGGTAAGGTTTTTGGCAACAGACCCATTTTCCTCGACAGGATTTGAATCGGCTTTAACTTCGGCTTTTGCCCCTTTCTTAGCTTCTTCTGGCTTCTGTTTGACTTCTTCTGCAAGCTTCAACGTGATCTTTTCCCCGGATTTTACAATATCAACTTTAAGTGCATCCCCACTCTTAGAATTGTATCGCATCATGTAGCTATTCAATTTCGGATCTATCATTACGAAATCTGGATTGATATTATTAAATTTTGCAACATGACGTCTTATATGATCTGCAGCACGTTGCTTCTTTTTAGTAGACCTTATCCTTGCAAATACACCCCTTAACCTTATTGTAGATATAGGCATCCCATCAATCCTTTATCCTAAGCTTTTTTCTTCTCCAGTCCCTTTGGAATTTATTGGACTGTATTCTCCTATGCGTCTTGACAACTGCAAGGACAGGCATCCTTGAATTCTGCTTGAACTTCTTTCCAAGCCTCATTTTCTTAACCAGCGTTTTTTTGCTCATATATAAAACCTATTTATGTCTAAATTCCAACGAAGATTCCCTTTTTTGAGTCATCTTTGCAAGTATCTGCTTCAGCTGCGCCTCACTTATATGCGAAGTTATTCTATTTGACTGTGCCATTGCAATTATTAAATCAAGCAACTGCGAATATACATCATAGTTTGCAACTCTGACATTCATAAGTCTTTCGTATGCCTCAGTTGTCATGTACCTCCTAATTAAACTTTTTTTTTGCATTTCTATCTGTATCGCACGCATTCTCTTCTCCATGAGCTTAGAATGTTCATCTTCAGAACTCTCCTGATGTGCCAATTCAAGCACCTTTTAATGCGTCATTAGATAGCTTATCAAGGAATGACTTCCCGCTAGAAGTTATCTCTCTGCCCTGTTTTGTAGATTTAAGATACCCTTTCTTTTCAAGTGCATCAAATGCGTCTTTTATTATGCTTCCTCCGGCCTTTACATGATGGTGCCTATGAACAACATGGCCTTTCTTGTTTCCATATTTTGTCCTGAGTTTCGATATGCCTATAGGGCCTTTTAGATATACCTGACGCAGTATGGATGCGCAGCGTATGTACCAGAAATCATCACTTTGTGGAACTCTCTCCTTTCCTGCTCCGCTCTTGCTAAAAATAATGTAAGAAGGCTTAGGAATGCCTGCCTCTTTTAACTTTGAAGCTGCAAGATCTATAAGTTTTTGGGCATCTACTTGATATACATTAGACATATAAAATTACCTCTGGAACGTGTAATTCGTACTCTTTATAGGCATGCATTAAGTATATATTTATTTCTGTACGTGCAGGATCATGCAGATTTGGCTGAAAACCGGGGAATACGCAAATGTCTCATAAACCGGCAATTTGCTGGTGTATACGGAACCGCAATAATATTATATTTATTTGTATCAATGAATAAGTACGTTTATCTTTGTTTTGGCAAAGCAACGCAGGATTTATACTATAGTTGATAATATGAAGCTGAATTTTGTGGAAGATAGTGGCAAAAGCCTTATTGTAGAGTTTATAGATGTTGACAGAAGCGTGGCAGAATTGATAAAATCTAAACTTATTGACAACAAGGATGTTGAATTTGTGGGAGTGGTAAGGGAGCATCCAGACATAGATATTTCAAAGCTTATTGTAAAATCAAACAAGAATGCCAAAACACTTGTAGAGAAGGCACTCGGCGACATACAAGACGACATGAAAGAGTTAGCTGCAAACTTGCCGAAGAAATGATGATGAAGGAAGGAATACGGATACTTGCAATTGACGATTCAACAATCTTTAGCTTTGAAGAAAATGTTCTTGTTGTAGGAGTCATTGGACGTAGGGATATGCTAGAAGGGATTGTATCTTTTAAAGTAATTAAAGATGGAGACGACGCAACGGAAAAGATAAAAAAAGCCGTAAAAAATTCTAGATTCAGAGAACAGATACGTATCATAGTGCTTAATGGAACTGTAGTTGCAGGAATGAATGTTGTAGATCTTATTAAGCTTAAGAAGGAATTAAACATACCTATAATGGCTATAACAAGGAAAACCCCGCATCCGGACATGCTTAAAAAGTGCATAACCTCGTCTGAAAAACACGACTACATCAATAAGCTTAAGATACTTGATAGCAATATTAAATCAGCTAAGATAAACGGGATAAGGAATATGTATGTGCAGTCCGTTGGAATAAACAAAAAAGACATTGCAAAACATTTTGAAAATTCAGTAAGGCTGCTCAGGATTGCGCATATTATTGCAAATGGAGTTGCTAGGGGAGAATCGAAGGGGAGATTTTAGGTAAGTTTTATGAAAAATGGATTTGAATTGCTGGATTCTTTGATCAATTCATATAGAAACGATCTCATAAAAACAATGGAAAATATGATATCGATACGTGCAATATCACCTAAAAATGGCGGCAATGGAGAATCAGACAGGGCAGATTTCTTGGAAGATCTGCTTACATCATGGGGACTCCGAATCCAAAGACACACGTATGTTGATGATAGTGGAATAAAAAGGCCAAGCATAACTGCTAGACTAAACGGCACTGGCAGGACAGTATGGTATGTAGGCCATATTGACACTGTGACTGAAGGGGACATATCAATGTGGAGCAGGGACCCTTTTAAGGCGTTTGTTGAAGGCAACAGGATATATGGAAGGGGCACTAATGATGACGGACAAGGAATATTATCTTCAATGTATGCGCTTAAGGCGCTGAAAGAATCAGGACTGAAAACCAGATATGATTTTGGACTTGTACTTGCCGCAGATGAGGAAAACGGAAGCAGGTATGGAATGCAGAAACTCGTTGAAGAGAGAATGTTCAATAAGGAAGACATGTTTGTTGTGCCAGATTGGATGACTCCGAATGGCACTGCGATAGAAATCGGTGAAAAGGGAATGCTATGGCTAAAGATAACTGTAATTGGAAAGCAGATGCATGCGAGCACTCCGGAAAATGGCAAAAATGCCTATAGGCAAATGATACTATTCCTCAATGACGTAGACTTGCTACTCCATTCAAAATATAATTCAAGGAATAATATATTCAGGCCAAACATTTCCACTTTTGAGATGACAAAACATGAAAAGAACGTTGACAGCATAAACATAATACCAGGGATTGAAGTTTCGTATATGGATTGTAGAATTTTGCCAGAGTATAACATAGATCACATAATATCAGATATAAAAACACTTGCTGCATCTGAAAAATTTGAAGACGTCCGCATAGATGTTGCTGAGATTTTGAAAGATGAACCTGCACCTATTACGGATCCGAACTCGGAAATAGTGAAACTGCTTGGCTCGGCCATTAAAGATCTGCGTGGTAAAAAGGTGGAAACTGTGGGCATAGGAGGAGGAACATGCGCCGCATTTCCAAGACGCGCAGGAATGCAGGCTGTTGTGTGGTCAACAGGACCTGAAACCGCGCATAGTCCAAACGAATATACGGACATAAATGATATTATTAACGATGCAAAGGTGTTTGCATATATGCTTCTGTAATACGTTTAAGCGCAGGTTTGTACACTTCTTTACTTGCTATACTAAATTTTTGATTATGGTGCGCAATATCGCATAGCCATCATTGAATGTCCTTAGTTTAGGATCTCCGGCGGCCCTTTGCTTCTCTGTGCTTGGAACCTCTAGGACTTTGAGGCGATTCTTCATTGCTTTTATATTTATTTCTGTTTCGATCCCGAATCCCGTCTCTTTTAAACCAAGTTTCTCTATAGCTTTCCTACTGAAGCTCCGGTAACCATAACACATATCGCTATAGTTAGACCCGAATATGGCATTCACAAGCCATACGAAGAACCTATTTCCGAACTTTCTTATTAATGAGATGTCTTCCGAACTCCCGCCGGCCATGAACCTAGACCCCATACATACGTCATATCCTATCTCAATGCCCTTTATAAGAAGATTCAGTTCCTTCGGTTCATTTGACAGATCCGCATCCATAGCAACCACTATGTCGCCTCTTGAATATCCCAATCCTTTTATAAGCGCCGAACCTTTGCCAATATTGTCATATATTACCGTTGCCCCTGCATTCCTTGATATTGCGGCAGTATTGTCTGAAGAATGCCCATCAACAACTATTATCTCGTATTTCTTGCTGCCCAACACACGCTTTACGCCATTTATTACGTGTGCTATGTTTTTATCTTCATTCAGCGCAGGAATAACTATCGAAATTTTTTCCTTAGTCATAAGATCAGTCGAATCTTATAGCATATGTATTCTTGTAGAGTTTTTTTCCGCCTTTTACCCCTGCCAGCGTAAACGAGGTGTTCGGATGCAACTTCATCTTTGATATTAATGCGCCTGCAAGCCTCTTGCTGCTCAGATACATGTCGATACCGTTGTCCTTTGGTTCAGTCCTCGTTACGAATTCATTATTTGACTCGAAGAATCTTGTGACCCTATCTGCAAATTTTTCAATCTTATGCGGATTTCCCCTCAACTGCATGACGGCTTCATGATAGTTGCATGCTTTTTTGTAGCATTTGTCGCATAGTGTCTTTTTGTATTCAATGCTGATTTCAGATTCAACAGACAACGTGCCGTTTTCCATTTCTTCAGAAACATCGATTCTTGCAGAACCTTCGGAATGGGAAATGAGATGCATTATAAAGCCCTTAAAGTAAGGCCTTATCGCAGATTCGATGGCTCTGCCATTAGGTTCAGTATATTGTCCGTCTGATTTGATCTTTCCGCACCTTTTACACCTAGATATCTCAACCTTGGAGGGAAGAAGCGCGGAAAACCTGCCCTTTGAGCATTTCTCGCAAAAATTTCCGAAGAATGCGATTTTATCACTTGAATTACCGCATGTGGGACAATATTTAGGCATTTTCACTACCCCCGTAATGCCTGCTCACTATTGCCCCGTATGAAGGCCTTGTAATAAATGCGCCAAGTAGCGCACCTATTATCGTAGATTCAGAAAAGCCTATCACAGTCACCAAAGATGTCGAGAAGAACAGAGGAAGCATCGCTATTATAAGAAGCGCAGCGTCTGCCCAAACGATATAGAATGCATTGCTAAGTTTTATTTTCATTGATGAATCATGGCTCTTGTTTAGCACTTCGTCTGTTATAATTATTTGCGCGTCTACACCAGTACCTATTACAGCTATCATTCCGGCTATTGCAGAAAGATCTATTGTACCTATTACCCCTATAACAGATATTATTATAAAAAGTTCGGCAAGAGTAGTTAATATTATTGGCGCTATTAGAAAGAGCCGTTTGTATCTTATTGCTATTACAATAGAAACTGCAATGACTGCAAGAAGAAGCGCTATTTCACTTATTGTTTCGAATGATTTCCCCAATGTTGGAGGGGTTACTGTAGGCTGCCCTACTATTACATGCACTGGAAGAGCTCCGCCATTAAGAACGCTCTCTATGAGCTTTGACTGAGTGGATGCAAAAGTAAGCTCTGTTGCAAGGTTTGAAGGAGGTGAAAATCCAGATATTATGTAACCTTGGCTTACGGAGCCATTGGTGACCCCAGAATTTAGTACTGGAGCTGATAGCAGGCCAACAGCCGGCCATGATTGAAGAGCTACTGACGTACTGAGATTTGCATTCTGGAACGTTGAAAATGAAGGTGTCATATTTGCAACAGATATTTTTTCTATAGAATAATTGAGAGAAGTAAGATTTGACAGAACATACTGCGGAGTGCCATTTGACAGCATCACCTGTGAATATTTTCCCTTATTTGATTTGAAGAATTGATAAATAGAATTCCAATTGCTGTAATCAGGATTTGCTATTTCAATTGGTATTGTCTTGTTGCCAAGTGCAACTGCACTCTCCAAGTAATTTAATTCCGTTTGTTCAGTAGTGCTGCTGCTTCCGCCGCCTATCAAAGACGAATTTATAAGAACTATCGCGCTTGATGGTCTGTCCAAAAACATGAATAGGGGCTTATTCGCCTGCCCGAATACTATCTTTGCAAAATTGACTGCTGCCTGCTGCGTTATATAAAAATTCACAGACCATGAAACATTGTTTCCCGATACGGTGGGCTGGGCTGCACCTACGCTGCCGCTCAGTATGCCTGATCCGTCTATCGCCACCTTTCCATTAACTATGCCCTGGAATACGCCTTGGCTCTGTATTAGATCGACAGTATTCTGTATGTCGCTCTGTGACACACTTGGTATCTGCACGAGTACCTGTGAATTCCCAATACCCTCTATAGTTATCTCCTTAAGCCCGAATGTAGACAGCCGCTGCTGCAGTATTGATATTATTTGGCTTGTTTCGTTTGCAGGCACGCTATGCTCAAATGTAACCGGTATTTGCGTGCCGCCTGCAAACTCTATACCAAGATGTATCCCGTATACATAATCAAAGGCCCCAAGAATCAGCAGTATTACTATGAGTGATATAATTCTCTTGTCCTTTAGATAGTCCATTATTGACATTATTTTACACGCTCTTTTCTCTTGATATATAGCAATATCATTGATGCATTCCCCAGCCAGGTAGTTGCAAGATCACCTATGAGCCCAAACAGCACTACACCGGATATCTCATAATATGTTGGAACGTATAACACCAGTGAAACTATAAATAATACGGCAAATGACACTATTGCGGTAAAAGTCATGGTTAAACCTGTCTTCATTGAGGAATATGCTCTGTCTTCAGGTGTGCCTTCATGCCGCTTTATTATCCTTATTGCAGTGAGAACGTCGGTGTCTATGGAATATCCCAAAAGCATCAGCAACCCACCTATGCTGGCTATGCCAAGTGGTATTCTGAATAACGACATTGCCCCTATTGCAACTATCATGTCATTTGCTGCACCAAATACTACTGCAAATGATGGAACTGCCGTCCTAAATATAAAAAACACTATTATGGATATTAGAATGAATGCAATGATTATGATTGTTTCAAGTTGCTGAAGGAAATAGCTGCTTTGCAGAACAGATATCTGTTGGTAGGAATAGGATTTAGATGGCACTACGGACAATATTCCGGACATGATGGTTTTTTCATAGGTATTGCCGGCTTCGGAATACATGCTTTGTGCGGAAGAAAGCAAAGAATCGGCATTCGTATTGTTTATGTAAGGCGACTTCACAAAAGGAGACAATGATGAAGATTCAAGATTTATGTAATGCTGCATGCCTGCCAGAGATATATTTTCACCTTTTTGACTTGAATTTAAGAGCTCTGCGAGGGTGTGGTTTGACGGCTCTTTTGAAAGCGCTATCTGGTAATTCGTTGCATTAAGCAAATAGCTGCTGTAATTTGAGTGGTACTGATATACATCAAGAAGATAATTTTCAGCATTTGAAAGGCTCCTGTTTGCGGATATAGTTATCTGAACTTCTGAACTGGTAACTTGTACTGTGGGACTTGGAATATTCAGTGACTGTGAAAGCTTTGAGGCGATCTGTTGTGCATTCATACTTGTATTTGCCTGCAGTAGTACACTGACGCCGCCGCTCAGTGACGAATCTAAAGTAAGATTCTGCGATAGGTATACACTTACGAGCATTAATATTATTGGAACTGCTATGAAAACTTTCAGATTCTTGTAGGTATATATGTTCGGTATGGAAAATTTCATGAAATCAAGACGTTATAGGTTCAGCCGTATCTTTTCATCAGCTTATGATGAAGAGCTTCTGTAAGTCCAAAAAGTATGAGCATCACCGCAAATAATATTAAGGACGAACCAAAAAACATGTTTATTGTAAAACCAAGCTGGCTGTAAAACATTAGAAACGTGCCTATAACAAGAAGATAAATGCCCCAATACACTGATCGGAATATATGCCATCCTTGATGTCTCTCCCTGTAGTGAAGCATCCTTTCAACAACAAGCTGTGGATCTATAACAACTACATTCTTGCCCTTATGTTCCTCATGCTGAATTGGCATAATATCACGTATTCCTATAATTATATAATATTTTAACCCTTTCGGGAAGAAATCTTCTTGAAGTGAAAGTGAGAACATATTTAAATGATAAATGCATAACCTTTCATTATGAAGATTTCGAATAAAATTAACACAAACATACCTGATCCTGAAATAATCACCGTAATTAGCAAAATGCGCAATAACGAAAATGTGTGGAATAAAAGACTCCTTGAAAGTAATGGAATTAAAAAAGCGCCGTCTGCCGAGGAGGTCGTTGAAGCTCTGAACTATTCAAGATCAGATGAATCAAAAGAATTTGATGAATATGCAAAAAAAATGAGCATGCTTGCATTCAGGAATGTTATAAGAGAATCGGATAGGGGAGATTTCTGGAAGAAACTGGGATTCAATCTTAACGCAGCAATTCACTTCGCAAAGGCAGCCGAAATTGCATACAGGCACGGCGTACCGGATTGGCCTTCGGTATTGATAGATCAAGCAGAAAAGGCATACGCTGCATTGGAGTCATTGACAGGTTCTGGTCCGCATGGACTTGATGAAAAGATAAAAGATATAAAGAAACGTATATTCGAAGGATAGGCCTGCAGCCAAATTAAACTTGCAGGGAAAAAAGAATAATTCTGAAAATTAGTATCTTTTGTAGCAGTATTTTCTGCAACGATAGGATTTGCATTTAAAAAGCAGACATCCCACCAATTTATAACATTTGGATTCCTAAATAACCGATATGAAACTAGAGACAAAAAGATTAATACTAAGAGATTGGAATAAAAAGGACATCAACGACATAATTGAAGGATTGAATAATTATAACATTTCGAAGTGGTTAGTGTTAGTTCCTTATCCTTACACTAAAAAAGATGCAGAAGAGTGGATAAGTTACTGCAAACAGAATGCTAAAGGCAAAAATAGGAGTTACTATTTTGCAATAGAACTAAAATCAGAGAAGAAAGTTATTGGAGGAATAGGCATAGATAAATTAAACATGTTTCATGAAATAGGTAGCGATGGATTTTGGATAAATGCAAAATATCATGGTCAAGGATATGGAACCGAGGCATTATCTGAAACGATAGAATTTGCATTTAACAAATTGAAGTTACGTAGATTGGAAAGTGGCGTCTTTAAAGGAAATATGCCCTCGCTTAAGTTACAAAAGAAGTTCGGATACAAAATCGAAGGTCTTAGAAAGAAGGGATTCAGATGTAAGGCTGATGGAAAATTAAAGGATGAGTATATCACTGCTTTATTAAAGGAAGATTGGAATAAAAAATATGCTACCAACAGATTTTTTATCCGGTTTCTTCCCATACCTTAAATCTTGGTGAACAGCGAATATTTACCTCCAGGGCTTTAACTTTATTAAGTATGCAGGAGGAGAGATTTGAACTCTCGTATCCACTAAAGGAAACAGGCCCTGAACCTGTCGCATTTGACCAAGCTCTGCCACCCCTGCGCATTATTATATTTTAGGTAAATGCATTAAAACTCTGCTGTAATTAGATATATAGTGATTTGTTGCTTATAGGCCTCATAGGTGCGCCAAACAAAGGCAAAAGCACCATATTTTCTTCGCTTACGCAGATGGATGTTGGGATAGCAAATTATGCCTTCACAACAATAAAACCGAATCTCGGGGTGACTTATGCAACTAAAAAGTGCGCGGACGCTGCACTTAATGTAAAATGCAACCCAAAAAACTCTTTTTGCAGGAATGGCATCAGATACTTGCCAGTAAATGTCATTGACGTGGCAGGCCTCGTTCCAGGAGCGCACTTGGGAAAGGGGATGGGAAATCAGTTCTTGGATGATCTGATAAGCGCAGATGCGCTTATACAGGTAGTGGATATGAGTGGAAAGACGGACGTAAATGGCAATGCATGCCAGACAAGCAACCCGTTTGAAGAGATTGAAATGGTGCGTAATGAGATGTCTGAATGGCTTGCGCATATAATAACAGGGCATATGCAAAAGCTTTCCAAGAGGCAAGACGGTGACCGCGCTATGATTGAACTGTTATCCGGACTCAAAGCTGACATCAACCAAATAAAAACAGCTGCAGAAGCAAATTTTCTTTCCATTTCAAACATCAACTGGAGTTATGATAACGCAAAACTATTTGCATCTTCTCTGCTTAATGTTACAAAACCCACCATAGTGGCCGCAAACAAGATGGACATAGCCGCACCAGAATCATTAAAATCATTGCGCTCAAAAATGCCAGGAATTGAAATTGTCCCATGTTCAGGTGCCATAGAGCTTGCACTCATGAAGGCTGAAAAAGCAAATATCATCAATTACACACGCGGTGACGCTGATTTTAGGGTCGTAGGTACAATAAACAGAGAGCAGGAAACTGCGCTTGAATATATAAGAAGGTACTTGAAGTCAAACGGCACTACAGGCATACAGGAACTCATCAATAATGCAGTATTCAAATTGCTTAACAATATAGTAGTATATCCTGTAGAAGACGAGGCGTCTTACTCGGATCATTCGGGGAATGTGCTCCCGGATGCAATATTGATGAAGTCTGGATCTACAGCGTATGACTTGGCGTCCAGAATACACACCGAAATAGCCAAGGGAATGAAATATGCTGTTGATGCGCGCACGAAGATGAGGCTTCAGAAGGAGTACAAGCTTGAAGACGGAGACGTGATAAAAATAGTGACAACAAGATAGCAACAGCATATATGTGGCTTTATTCCGTAGATTCTACTCTCCTGGAGTAGGATAGTATTGAAAATATCTCAGTAACTATCAACAGCACAGCTACAGGAATTATTATCCTATCAAGAAGCACGTAATAAGTTGAAGAAAACTGCGGGACGGCGTAGTCTATTATTATGTATATAACGAGTATTGTGATTATGTATATTACGGACGCGTATATTCCGTTTAAGATACCGCTCCTCATTGCCTTTTTCATGCTTGACGACCTTAATCCGACCTCTGCGCCTATCACGCCGCCTATTATAAGAGGAAGGATGGCGAGCCCAGGAATATTTAGCAAGAAATTGGAGAATGACGAAGCTGCAGAATACAGCTGCGTACCGGGAGGAATGGTCTGCGTATTTGACAGGATTATCTTTAAAACCACGGCAATAACCAACAAAAGTATCCAGAAAAACATTGGCTCTTGTATGTTTACGCCTCTTGTCTTCTTTGGTTTTTTTTCAACAATATCGTCATACTTAGAATCCATGATTATAAATAGCGGTCCACAATTTAAAAATATATGCATATAATCCGCAATTTTAGATTTGAAGGGCACGAACAGGCAAGATAGCTAGTATTTTTATTGTTTTCATTTCATATGTATCTGTTATTATGCCATTGCAACAACCGCAACAGCAGGCAGGAGTGCTAAGTTTTTACGATGCTCCTGAAAAAGGGCCGAGCCTGAATGTAAAGATAGTTCTTATAGTAATTGTAATATTTCTGGTAGTGGTGCTGTTATTCAATCACGCTACAGTACTGTGATTATGCGATCGTGAATACGTCCTTCTTTTTCTCGCTTATATCCCCGTTCTCCGAAAGGAGATATAATATTGACCTTGCGCCATCTTCGTTTATTGAAATTTCTTTTGAAAGATCCTGTATGCGATACGGCCTTTCCCTTAATTTCTTTAGGATCAGTTGTCCGTACCTATCAAAGAAAGAGCGCATGACTATGTAGAATTTTTTATTGAAGCCGCGTGTGCCCAGAATTTGGCCATGCCTTATACTCTGCTCCAATGACAGCGACAGCCTGCTTGCCTCGGCTTCAGTCTGCAGCACAATAAACCCGTTTGTTTCGAGCAATTTTACATTATCGTCTTCCAAATACGGCTGGATTGGAGACGATTTTTGGATTGAAACCGTTTGCGTTTCCTGCAATTTTACAGGTTTTAATAACTCATATACATTTTTTGATATGCTGTAAAGCTCCTTGCTGTTCTTCTTGAAAGGCAGTATTGACCCATTTAATATGAGTTTTTGTAGTATCTTTGATTCATGCTCGCTGAGGAGTTTCATCACATTCTCCCTGGTCCTGTCACTGTATCTTATTGTATTTATCTTCTTTAATACTGAAAGCTCTTCTGAGGATATGCCATACTGCTTTTTGTCAGGCTTCTGCACATCAAGCAGATTCTCTTTTCCAAGTATCATGCCGGTTATGTCTGATTTCTTTGCCAACAGATACGATCTTTCATTCATCTTGAAGAAATCAACTTCTTCGCCATCCTTAAGCTTGAGGTCTTCGATAACATCAAAAGGCAGATAAATCACTAGCTTGCCATTATTAGATTTGAATATTTTGACCATTGAAGCACTATTATAAATGTTAGACGTTATATTTATTCGTGCAAAATTTATAAATTGTAGCATTTATAGGATGCATTGGAAGAATGCCAAAGATCCAGATGTTATTCTAGGAACTGCAGGAACTGTCTTGCGATTTAAACCTGGTTTGTATTTATGTCTCTAAAAATCAAGAAACAGATATACGACAACGTGCATGGCCACATTGGGCTCACCGAAACTGAGCTTGATGTGGTAGACAGCCCGTTATTCCAAAGGCTGAAAAGTATACATCAGCTTGGCACCACTAATTTTGTATATCCTGGAGCCACACACACAAGATTTGAACATAGCATAGGAACGATGTTTATGGTAGACCAGTTCCTATCGAACGTGAAGAAGGACAATCAACTCCTTACAGAAGACAGCGACATGATACAGAAAATGCGGCTGGCAGGGCTGCTGCATGACATTGGACATTACCCATTGTCACATACAGTAGAGCATATGATAGTAAGGAAGCTGAATGGGATGAGCCATGTTGAATTCGGATCTGTACTGATAAACAATTTCTTCGATGAGATACTGTCAAGCTACAGGATTGCTGAAATAACGGACATCATATCTGGGAAGAATACGACTGAACTTGGCATGGTTGTTTCTTCGGCGTTTGACGCTGACAAATCAGATTACCTGCTTAGAGATTCCTATTACACCGGAGTTGGATATGGAAAGATAGGTTTGCAAAGGCTCATCAGGACAGTGTCGTTCGATAATAATAGGATAATATTTGACAAAGATGAAGCTGCAGTGGAGAGCTTCCTTATGGGCAGGTATCATATGTTCAGGTCAGTGTACCACCACAAGACAGTCACTGCATTTGAAGTTATGGTAGAAAGGATACTCGAATATCTTATAAACGAAGGACAGATAGAAAAGCCTGATGAGCTAATAAAAAACGGGGACGAGCTCAGAATATTCGGTTACAATGACCATATGCTATTCTCGAAAATGCACTCTTATATGCTGGAAGGAAAGAATAAATTCACAAACGAGCTAATACGCATGTTCCTTCTAAGAAAGCCAGTATATGCTGCCTACATAAATCCAATGCCTGGTGAGGGAAAAGACACTTACAGCGAAAACAGATTCATAGAGAGCATGACTTACAACGACGCAAAAATACAGAAGTTTGCAGAGGACGCCAAAATAGGCGAATGGCAATGGATATTTCCGATATATCTTAGGCCGCTGGGGCTTGTAGATGACAAAACACCCATATATATAAGGGATAGGCAGTCCGTAAGCAAGCTTGTAAACAGCAATGCGCTTGTTCTACATATGATAGGCAAGAATACGCTTTATGATGCACGCATATACACACATGATAAATACAAGAACAAGGTTATTGATTTCATGAAAAAGCAGTGGTAGTTGATGGATTATCCAAAAAACGACCTGACGCTGTGGTTTTCCAACGAAATTTATTCCGCTGTAACGAAACTTTATCCTGAAGTCGGGCTTGAAATCACGCATATAACCGATTCCATATCCACTCCGAACAAGGAATTTGGCGACCTTAGCAGCTCAGTGCCCATAAGGATAGCAAAGCATTATCAAAAGAAACCTGCAGACGTATCAGAAGAAATAATAAAAAATATGGGAAAAAACGCGATGGTGCGGGAACTGAGGGGAATTGGGGGGTACATAAACTTGTTTATAAATGAGGCAATGTATTCGCATGAAGTAATAGAGTCCGCAATATCTATGGGGAAAAGATACGGATCCGTAAATAAAGGGGATGGAAAAAGAGTGCTTGTTGAATCGCCAGCTGTGAATCCCACGAAACCCTGGCATATAGGACACCTGAGGAATGCCCTTTTGGGCGATGCCATATCAAATATATTGGAATTTTGCAATTATTTTGTAGAGCGCGAAGATTACATAGACGACCTTGGATTGCAGGTTGCTGAAATACTGTGGGGCCAGAAGAATATGGGGTCGGATCCAGACAAAAAATTTGACCAATGGCTTGGCGAACAGTATGTTGAAATAAACAAAAGACTTAACTCTGAAGGGGTTAATGAGGATATATCCGGCATACTGAAAAAAATGGAATCAGGAAACAGCGAAGAATCAAAGGCTGCAAGAGATATTGCATTTAAATGCGTGGAAGCACAATATGAAACGTCGAAATCCTATGGCATATTTCACGACGTCATGATATGGGAGAGCGACATAGTAATGGCAAAACTCCTTGAAATGTCAATAGAGATGGGGCTATCAAAAAACGTGTTTGAAAAGTCCGATTCTGGAAAAAATAAAGGATGCATAGTAGTAAACCTGGACAAGATGAGGAATTTTGCAAGGGACTTTGAGAATCCTAACGAGCATGAAAAAGTCCTTGTGAGAAGTGATGGGACTGCCACATATGTAGCAAAGGACATCGCATTCCATATGTGGAAGCTTGGCATACTTGATTTCAAATTCAAGTATAAAGAAATGAGTATGCAGTCCGTTGGAAAGCGCCTGTATTCTACATCTGAAGACGGAGTTGAAATGGACTTTGGAAATGCATATATGGTCATAAATGTTATAGGCTCTGCCCAGAGATACACGCAACTGATACTTAAATCTGTGCTGAGCATGATGGGTTACGAAAAAAAAGCTGAAAAGATAAAGCATCTTGCTTATGGAGAAGTCGGAATTGAAGGAGGATCGCTGAGCGGGAGGACGGGAGGATGGCTTGGAAACAACAAGGCATATACTGCAGATGTGCTTCTTGATGAGGCACGTTCAAAGGCATTGGAAGCAACCGAAAAAAGCAAGAAAATAGAGCATAGGGACAAGATACCAGAAATCGCAAATGCTATAGGCATTTCAGCAATAAAATTTGAATTCCTTAAGGTTTCAGCTGAAAAACCGTTCATTTTTTCATGGAATAGCGCTTTGAACTTTGAGGGTAACAGTGGACCGTACTGCATGTACAGTTATGCTAGGGCAAAAAGAATACTGGAAAAATGTAACTACTCTGATGAAAGCATAGATGCAATCGAATATGAAAAAGTCACTCGTGGCAAGGACTTCGATCTTGTGAAGCTTATTGCGGATGCACATGAAGTAGTAGAAAAGGCATGCGAGGAGCTTAGACCGAACATTATAGCAGACTACATAATAGAGATTACCATGGCTTTTAGCAGATT
This sequence comes from Microcaldota archaeon, assembly GCA_021803425.1. Lineage (GTDB taxonomy): Archaea > Micrarchaeota > Micrarchaeia > Micrarchaeales > CABMGC01 > JAJZNA01. The sequence continues at coordinate 70,725 of JAJZLN010000021.1, forward strand.
TTATGAAAGCGTGCCAGTGATGAATAGCAACGCAAAAGAATTGCGATGCAGGATTGTAAGTGCATATGTTATCATAGTAGGGAATATGCTCGGATTACTGGGCATACAAACCGTAGATTCTATGTAAACTGCCGCCCGTAAATGGCGTAGGCTCTCCATAAGTTGAAGAAACATGTCGCACAGCAACAACCGCATTGGAACGAATGAGTCCATTTACAGAAACTTGCCTATTGGAGATCTGAAAAGTTTCTTGGTTAGGAGAATTCTTCAGCTCAAACAGGAATTTGGCTGCGATAGTAAGGCTCGCATTTCTATCGGAGTTCACGACAACTCCGCATTCCTTGCAATTAATTGATTGCACAAAAGATTTTTAATGTAATTTTGCCATAATGAATGGATTTGCTTATGGTTGTACATAAAAGACTTGGAAGACATGGCAATCCTAATCCAGGCAGGATGCAAACGGCCCATGTTGTAAACATGGATATATTTTTAAGCGAAATTGCTGCATCTGCACTAAAGCTCTCGAACATAAGATTAAGGGAGGGAAGAGGAGGCGCTGCTGCACAACTTTCTGAAAACAGTGGCAAAGTGAAAAGGCTAAGAGCGAATATGCAAAAAAACGTTGATGAGCGTATACGTTTGCTTGAAGAATGCATTAGGGAAACAAAAATAGCGAATTTGGATTACGAATCGATGGAGTTGATGATTGATATAACTAGCGCACTGTTTAGAGGAAAGGAATATGTGCCCGAAGTTGACTTGCCTAAATTCAGTTTGGATGAAAAAAACATATTATTAAATGTACCAAAGGTCACTGAATGCAGCATAGAAGGGTCGCTCTGTACATATATAGTTAGAATAGCGGTTAATAACACGCAACGCCTCATGCTCTCAGAGATTTTTATAGGCGGCAGTTTATACGGCATTTTCAGCGCGGGCTTGGATATAAAAGACTATAATTCCGGGTATGTAATTACTGTAAAATATTATGATAAAGGATACATATCTTTGACTTTAGCGAGTAGTAAAGACCATGAAAAGAGCATGGATACAGTAAGGATGCTTGCTGGAGAACTTGAATTTTTGGCAAACTCCTGAATTAGAATACCTCTGGCTTAGGCCATTCTATCCTCTGGACTACGGCCTGCTCCGCAGCGGACGTGCTTGTCGAACTCATCCTGCTGTATGCAAGGAGTGCTATTACAAGAAACAGCACTACACTTGAAACAAGTATGTAAGTGACGCTGCTGTCCATATACTCATATACCGCAGCAAGAAGTGAAAGCAGTACTATAACTATGCTGACACCCAGGAACATGATTGATTTCCTTGAAACCGATATTGCAGCGATTATGCCCATGGCTATTATTGCGGCATTTGCTACGGGCACATAATATACTGGATTCAGATTGATAAAGAAACTAATGCCTTCATTTAACGTGCTGGATGCTATGAACTTTATCTGATCGTAAGTGAAGTATGCAAGATATACTGAATTGAGTATCAGAAGCACCATAGAAAGCCTGGAAAATATGTTTGGACTATTCGCTTCTTCTTTGTTTGCCTCGGTATTTGCAGCGTAATCTATGTCCCTAAGGCAGTAATATTTGCCATTATGTATCATTATATCTGCAAAACAGAACGGCTGCTTGCATATTTCACATATTTGATCCGCTTTTCTCCACGGATGGTTTATGCAATATGTTTCTGAAAGATCCCTCTTTTGAGCCGCCACCGGACTTTGCTTGCCTTTAGGCGCAGCTTCAGGGGGCTTTGACTCCGGCTCACTGTAACCTCTTTCCCGGAATATCAAAAGATCCGTTGACTCGGAACCCAACATTGCACCCAATAGATAGCTTATGTATCGTATCTTGAGGCAGCCCTTGCGGCCTGCTGTTTCTTCCTCTCGAATATACCTTTGTGCTTTGCGCAGCTTATGCAATAGGTTACATTCCTCCTTGTCATGAATTTTATGTCCTTGTTGTTCATGTCCGTGCCATAACGCATTACTCTTTCATCCACCACGGCCTTGCTCCTGGACACTGTCCTACCACAGTTATCGCATCTTACTAGTTGCTCCTTTCCTCTCAAATTTACACCTTAATGCACTATTTTGTATCCGCTATAAGTATATAAATATTCTAGTGCCAATATTGTATGCGCATACTGGGTGCTATTATAAAAATACTTGTAACGACCAACATCCGTGGATTTGAAGACATATTAATAGAACATATCAATATAGATGGAGCGACGGTTATAACAAAGGAATCAAGAGTAGATGCAAAGGCGCTTGCGGACCGGGCTTACGACTTATTTTCTAATGGGGGCTTTGACTATGCAATAGTTGCATCGGACAATCCCATAGCCACAAGCGTGGCGCTCAACAGACATGAGGGCATAGCCTCCTCGGTGTGCAGAAGCGCAGACGACGCAAGGAATGCAAGGGACAATGAAGTCAACATACTAGTGCTTGAAAACCCTAATGAAGATCTGATAGGGGATATTGTATCATCATTCGTCAAAGGCGGAGTGGCTAGGATAATGCCTAAAATCCCAAACATCACAAGGAAAACGGAGCCTGAACAGAAGCCTGAAAAAAAGGTGGAGAAGATTGCGGAGACCAAGCAGCAGAAAAAATCGAAGCCGCAAGAAAACGACGACTATGCAATTCAGGAAACAAAGAGGCGACCGGGCATACGCGGCTGGCTGAAGGATTCGCTGGGCATAATAGACGATGCTGAATCTGGGAACAACAAGGGGAAAGGCAGCTAGAAATTAAGATAACTGGATGGTATATTTGGAAGACATGATATGCAACAAAATAACCAAGATTATTCTGCCTGCAGTCCGGATAAGAATGGCTGAAGAAATGAGATCCAGATATAATCTGAAAGAGAAGGAAATCGCAGATATACTTGGAATTAACCAGGTTGCTATCAGTAAGTATTTGAATGGCAAGTATTCAGCACAGATAAAGGAAATCAGCCACGCAATAGGCAAAAATGAGATGGTTGAAGAAAAAACAAAACAGATAATTGCATTGCATAATAGAAGTGAAATTAATAAAGTGTTAAATAACATATGTGAAGTTATAGTATTAGAAAAAACTGGTGTTTTGAAATGATAGAGGATATGAATCCATTTAAGATATCGCAGAATGAGCTTGATTTGGCAGCAGAAATAATGAATCTCGACAAGAAAGCGCACGCAATACTAAGAGAGCCTAAAAGGACCATAATAGTAACCATACCTGTCAAAATGAGGGATGGTAGTGTACAGACATTCACAGGATTCAGAGTACTTTACAATGACGCCAGAGGCCCTGGAAAAGGAGGGATAAGATATCATCCACTCGAAAATGTAGATACTGTAAAAGCGCTTTCGGCATGGATGACATGGAAAACCTCGCTTGCAAACATACCTTTTGGGGGAGCCAAAGGCGGCATAATATGCGACCCTAAAAAGCTGAACGATTTTGAGTTGGAAAACCTTTCTAGAGGATACATAAGGGCACTTGGAAGGACAATAGGCCCAAAGATAGACATACCTGCACCTGACGTTTATACAAATCCGCAGATAATGGCATGGATGATGGATGAATACAGCGAATTAGTAGGATACGACGAACCTGGAGTCATAACTGGAAAACCTTTGGAGATAGGCGGATCTGAAGGCAGATTCGATTCAACGGCAATGGGAGGCATGTATGTATTGCGCGAGGCTGCGAAGATGCTTAAGATGGATTTGAAGGATTCTAAAATAGCGATACAGGGCTTCGGAAACGCAGGGAAGTTTGCATTTGAAATAGCAACGTCGCTGTCTGGTGCCAAGGTTGTCGCTGTAAGCGATTCTGCAGGAGGAGTTTACAATCCTGACGGGATAGACTACAAGAAGCTTGTTGAAGCCAAAGAGAAGGGAGGTGGCGTTCAATCTTATGAAGGCGCGGAAAAGATTTCGAATGAACAACTCCTGACTGTTGACGCAGATGTAATCATACCTGCAGCAATAGAGAACCAGATAACTTCTCAGAATGCGGATAAGATAAAGGCAAAGGTTGTATTGGAGCTTGCAAACGGACCGGTAACTCCGGATGCAGACAGGATCTTGTTCGAGCGCGGAATACTAGATCTTCCCGACTTCCTGGTAAATTCCGGAGGAGTTGTGGTTTCATACTTTGAATGGGTGCAGGACATAGGAGGCTATTATTGGACCCAAGATGATGTATACAAGAAGCTTGACACAATAATAACCAGATCATTCAATGACGTAATGGCGATGCAGAAGAAATATGAGTCAGATGGGAAGAGGATAAGCCCAAGGACTGCTGCATATATAGTCGCTGTTGACAGAGTGGCAAAGGCAATGAAAGCGCGCGGTTGGTATTAGCCTTACTTTTTCAAGTTTAATGGAGTAAGGACTACCT
>JAJZLN010000020.1 GCA_021803425.1 Microcaldota archaeon
GATAACGGTCTTCATGTTCATATACAATGCGCTTTTTGCATACATGATAATACAGTTCACTGGAGGGCAGATACGGCTTCTCCTGCTCGCATTCGTAGCTCTTGATTACATAATGATATTCTATCTTGTTTTGGGTATTGCAAAGGAACTCCTCTCGTTGGAATTAAGCAAGCTTAAATCGAGGAAGCCCGGGGTAAGTGGTCGAAAATGAAGCTCATATATAAATTTCTGTTTTTAGCCCTAATACTTACAAATGCAATACTCGGATATTTTGCAAAGTATACTTCTGCTCCAGTAATATTCATAATACTCCTATCCATGGATTTATTTCTCTTGTTTTATTATGTTAGAACCCTGTTTAGGGCAAATTACGGCCTGCTTGAATTCGAGAAGAAGAATCTCGATTTAATAAAGAAGGCGCAAAAGGAAGTTGGGGAGTACCAGTCCAAAAAACAGTAGACACGTGCATGCGCTGCTTTTGGCGGATCACTGTTGCAATCTTGACAGATAAATCGTCACAACAACTGCGATTACCGTAACGAATATTGCATACAGTAACATTGCAATTAGCCCTGACTGTTGCTTGAAGAAAACAGAGAATATTCCCTGTATTGCGCTGTTCCAGGCGAGGGCTGCAACAAGGCCAAATGCGGATATTATCAGTGTGGTGGTCTTTTCCAGGCTGTGCTTCTTCAATTCGCCGACATGGGCGTTTATCTTTTTATGCCCTGCCTTTATATTCAAAAGTTTCGCCATAAAATCCACGATATGTTTTAATATAAATATAATTTAAATGTATGCTAAACAAAACCGGTTTCGGGTTTAGATATGGCAATAATAGGGGTCAGTAAGCTTTAAGCTGCGAAATATATAGCCTCCGCTGCCAATCTAAAGAAGATGCTATGGAATGTTGTAATCTGAAAATTCCTTATCATGTTTCCCATAGTCCCGATTTTCAGTGTTTTGATTTGGGGTTGCTGGGATTTGAACCCAGACTCGCAGGTTGCACCTATTCATCAATTTCGTAGCTCCAAACCCTAATCATCGCAATTGCTCAATATTTTTTCAAATATCTGGAGCCTGCTGCGCTGCCAAGTTACGCGACAACCCCACATTTTAATATTGAGAATACTAATTTTTATACATTCACAACATCACTTTAGTATGAGTGTTGTGCCTTAATGTCATTATTTTCAAGATTTGGGATAATATTTGCCAGAAAATGGATAGGGGGTGCGACGGTAGAAGAGGCATTGGATTCTGCCAAAGAGCTCAACAAAAACCATGAAAACGTGATAATGAATTACCTGGGAGAAGAGTTTACGGATACTAAAAGTATAAATGATACGGTTTTAACTTACAAAAAACTGCTCAGAAAAATGAAGGAACAACAAATAAGCGGGAGTGTGGCATTAAAGCCAACGCAGCTGGGGCTTGAAATAAATTACAAAATCTTTCTGTCCAATCTTTCTGAAATAGTTTCATATGCATCAAAATGCGGGATATTTGTTTGGATTGATATGGAGGATTATACCACTGTTGATAACACGATCATGGCATATATCCACATATCAAGAAGGTATAAGGATGTCGGACTATGTATCCAGTCAAAGCTTAAAAGGAGCTTTTCCGACATAAAATACTTGGTTAAAAATAATGGAATCATAAGACTCGTCAAGGGCGCATATCCTTCAAGGGAAGGCGTCTCGTTTCTCAAGAAATCAGATACAGATGCAAATTACACAAAATGTATGAGATATCTTTTCAGGAACTCGAGGAATTTTATGATTGCAACACATGATGAAAAAATAATAAGAAATGCTATTGCCCTAGAATCAAAATACCACAAAAGGGCTAGTTTTGGTATGTTAAAGGGGATAAAGCCAAACCTTGCAATCAAGCTCGCTCTTTCAGGTGACAACATAAGCATATACCTGCCATTCGGAGAGCAATGGCTGAGCTATTCCATAAGGAGGCTTAAGGAATGGGAGACATCAGTAATAATATTAAAATCACTGATAAATTGGCATTAAGATGATACGTTCAATAATTTTTGATATAGGAGGGGTAATGGTAGACATACCAAACCTCAAATATTATAACTATCTAGCAAGGGCAAGCGGGCTCGGAGTCAACAAGGTAATAAGTTCGATAGAAAAAAACACGCCTTTGTTCGAAAGCGGCAGAATTGAAATAAACGAGTATGAATCTAATATAGCAAAAGAGCTTGGCATACTCCCAAGTCAGGTTCTTTGGGTCGATTTTTACAAAAAGATAGCGAAATTGAACATGAATACAGTATCCTTAATAAAGAAGCTGAAGAAGAGCTATCAAATAGCATATCTTTCGAATGTGGACTACTTCAGGTACACCTACACAAAAAAGCACATATTAAACAAGGTTTTATATCTTTTTGACTACAAACTTGCATCGTGCGAGCTTGGATGTGTAAAGCCGTCGCGCGAGATTTACCTTAAAACGCTCAGCATAATAGGTTCAAAGCCTCAGGAAGCTTTGTTTGTAGATGATGTTGCGAAAAATGTGGTTGGAGCAAGGAGGGTAGGTATCAATGCGCTCGTATTCGAATCGCTACAAAAATTAAAATCCGAAATGGAAAAAAATAACATGAAGTTCTGAATGGTGTAATATTGTCCGAAAACGAACAAGTCACGTATATCGAGGCCAAGAAGTCTGAGAACTTTTCTGAATGGTACCAACAGGCACTTGTCAGGTCCGGATTTATAGACTACAGCGATGTTTCAGGTATGATAGTATTCCTGCCTCCTGCATATTTTGCATGGCAGGAGATAATGCGTGCTGTAGATTCAGAATTCAGGAAGGTAGGTATAGAGGACACTTATTTCCCCATGCTTATACCAGAACGGCTTCTGGAAAAGGAAAAAGAGCATCTCAAAGGATTTATACCTGAAGTTGCATGGGTTACTGAAACGGGGAACACAAAGCTTGAGGAGAAACTTGCTATAAGGCCCACTTCAGAAACTATAATGTACAAAAGCTATTCGAAATGGATAAGATCATGGAGGGATCTGCCATTGAAGTACAATCAGTGGAATAATGTGCTAAGATGGGAGTTCAAGCATCCCACACCATTCATAAGAACCAGGGAGTTCCTTTGGAATGAAGGACATAGCGTATTCGCTACCGAAGAAGAAGCTTCAACAGAGAGGGATGTGATACTAAACATATACAATTCAGTGCTGAAAGATTACCTTGCGCTCCCAGGCATAGTAGGCATGAAAAGCGACAACGAAAAGTTCGCAGGAGCAGTGGCAAGCTACAGCATAGAGCACGTCATGCCAGACGGATGGGCAATACAGGGGCCGGATTTCCATAACGACGGCCAGAACTTTTCAAAGGCATTCGAAATAAAGTTCTTGGACAAGGACAACAACACAAAGTATGCATATCAGAATACATTTGCCATTACAACAAGGGAGCTGGGAGTCATGGCTGCAACTCACGGTGATGACAAAGGATTGGTAATACCTCCGAAATTAGCATATATACAGGTAATTATAGTTCCAATATACAAAAAAGACAACCATGATAAAGTAAACGCATATGTAAAGAAAGTATATGATTCTCTCAAGTCAAAATTCAGGGTTAAAATAGATGACAGGGAAGGATATTCGCCAGGATTCAAATTCAATGAATGGGAGCTCAAGGGCGTACCGATAAGGATTGAGATAGGTGAGAGGGACATTGCTGCGGATTCTGCAACATGCGTGAGAAGGGACACCGGAGAAAAAATGTCGTCCAAGATAGATAGCATAGAAATGACAATTTCAGAAGGATTGGAAAATATGCATATAAATATGTATCAAAAAGCGCTTAAATTCCTCGAATCCAAAATCCATAAAGCAAGCACTTATGAAGAATTCAAGAAGCTGCTGAAAGAGAATGGAGGCATAATAGCCGCGCCTTGGTGTGGAAGCGGAGAGTGCGAGCTTAAGATAAAGGAAGAGAATGGAACAAAGATAACAAACATACCGCTTCAGCAAGAGGAACACGGAGGCGAATGCGTGTACTGTGGCAAAAAATCGGAATACACTGCAAACTTCGCAAAATCATATTAAATATTGTCAGAGACTCTCTTTTTCATCACAAGTCAGAAATACCTCATCTCATCATTCAATCATATTACACAGCTTATAATTTAAATTGAGACCTAAATATCGGATTGTTTGAAATTGGCGAGATAAGGGTTGTCTGGACTGGTACGCGGAAAACAATGACAAGCCGTTTATTAATCAGGACATTTACCATGAACAAAATAGTCCCAGCCAGATTCGAACTGGCGTACGCGGGTCCAAAGCCCGCGGTCCTTGGCCGCTAGACGATGGGACTATAAACATACTTTATCCAAGAAACCTAAAAATACATATCATGGGCCTGCTGCTGCGCGCAAATTGCCTATAACGCCGAAATCCATGATTTCTCTTTCGCCTAAGCACAGCGCCCTCATATTGTTTATGTCTATAAAAGACCTAAAAAATGGCACAATATCACTAACATCCTGGGTATTAACTCCAACTCCCTCAGCAAAATAGTTCATCGCAGGCAAAACTATCGCCTCTTGTCCTTTTTTCGTCTTGCCATAAAGAAAGCAGTGCAGCTTCTCTTTTACACCCACTTTATTGTAAAGGGTTATTGCAGGATGCAGATGGCCCATAACAATAAGTTTGTACAGTTTCTCCCTGGGCATTCCGTCACCGTGGAAAAATAATCTGCTGTTTTCAAGCATTTCGCATGAAAATGTCTCGATTCCTATCCTGTTTTTTACCCTATCCACAAAATTGTCGTGGTTGCCTTTTATCAGGGTAATTCTGCCCAGCTCAAGCTCGGATTTCAAGTAATCAACAAGCTCGCGTAGTTCTTTAAATTCCTCAATGTGGACTTTGGAAAACTCGTTTTTTATATCCCCATCTATTATCAGCCTGTCCGCCTTCGTTTCATTTACAGCGTGAGTCAATATCCTTTTTATGTTTTTTAAGTTTACTTTTGGTATGAAATTGCCCTTCTCTGCCATGACGCCCTCATAACCAAGATGCAAATCAGAACATACCAACGCATTCATGCTTTTTATGAATAACACCGGATAGCCTTCAACTATGCAAAGATCTTCTGTAATCTTCATTTTTTCACACCACGTATCCTTTTCATTACCTCCTTATGCAGCTCCCTGAGATGCCTTCTCCTGTCATGCATCATTATGACATCGGCTTCCCCGAACGTCATCATCATATGTGAAAATGGCGAAGGCACTGGCGTATCTATTATCTTATAAACGATATCCTTGCTTATCAGTGACTTTATTATCGTTCCGGCCCTCGGCAGATCCATAATGTCTTCGAGTATCTCCCTATAGGTTTCCTTAAGTATAGGAAAATCGCCTCCGATTTCCTCCACAGCTTTCAGCATCAGCTGGGAGCTTACCTGCTGCTTCCTCACACTTATTTTATATCCAACATAGTTTCTTAGCACCATGAAAGACCTAGCAGCGCAGTACCTGAACCTTCTTTTCATCATCTCTGTCCTTCTTATGTTGTTTTTCAGTAGCTCTGCTGCATCAATGCCTTCAAAAGATCCGATTATGGACTCTATGTCGCTTTTTTTAAGCTTCAGGTCGGCTCCAGTTGCAAGGACAAAACCAATATCCCCTACATTTATGCTTACATCTGCACCATATTTATCCGAAATAGTTATTGCAAATATCCTAGAAATTGCATCATTTATCCTCCGGCCATAAAGGGAGTGAAATATTATAAGATTCCTTTTGCCCTCCTCATCGAACACCTTTTCTATAAGCATTGCCTTATGGTTTGGCACAAAATTTGCAAACAATATCTGTTCGGCAAAATAATTGAATGCAGAATTCCTTGAATTGTCATCCATAGGCATGCGCTCCAATATGCTTCCCTTCCAGTTTTTCCTCGTAAACACCTGTCTGTACCCTGAGTTATTTTTTATCAATTCTGAGCTTCTGACCTCAGTATCGAACGATTCCCTGAATTTGCCTATTTCTATAGCCAATTCATATGTCAATGGAAGCTGTTCGGAAAACCACGGGGGTATGGTCGGAATTTGTCCCGGAGCCTCTGTTACATGGCATGTCATGATGCGTGAATACTCAAACCGGTATGGCTTGCCGCCCAACACAAATATGTCCCCTGGCTTAAGCCTGGTAAGGAACTCCTCCTGTATGCTGCCTATCCATTTATTCCCTGGGGCCATCACATTTATCGACACTTCATCAGGTATTGTCCCTAAATTAAGGAAATAAATGAGCCTTGAGCTGCCCTTTCCATAAAATTTGCCATTTTTTTCATCATACACTATCTTCGCGTACACTCGCCTGTTTTCGAGTTCAACATACTCTCCGGACAGGTATCTAAGTACCGATATAAAATCTTCTTTAGGCAGTGTTCGGTATGCATACGTTCTTCTGACAAGGTCAAATGCAGAATCAATATCCCATTTCTTGGTTTGTGACATGCCTACAATATGCTGGGATAAAACATCGAGAGCGTTCTTTGGCGTGGTGAATGAATCCAATCTTCTCCTCATGGCAGCGTCAAGCATTACAGAACATTCTATTAGATCATCCCTATTAGTCACTATCACTTCCCCCTTTGCAACATCATTGAAGCTGTGGCCACTTCTTCCGATTCTCTGCACAACCCTGGACACGCTCTTCGGCGAACCCAACTGCACTACGTTGTCTATAGTACCTATATCTATCCCAAGCTCAAGGCTTGTGGAAGAAACTGCACACTTTAACTTGCCTTTCTTAAGCATGTCTTCAACACCGAGCCGCATCTCACGGGATAGTGATCCATGGTGGGCTGCGATATCTTCGTTATAGCCAAACTTCTTGGTTAGATTGTATACGACTCTTTCCGTACCACTTCGCGTATTAGTAAATACAATGGTGGTCCTGTTTTCCTTTATTATCCGGTTTATCATCTGATATATTGAATCCTCAATCCTGGAATCTTTGGCGTTTATTATGTCCCTCACAGGGCATATGGCAGTAAAATCCATTCTTTTTTCCCATGTTGCGTCTATAATATAACAGTCTCTTTCAGTATCTTTTGAGTATCCGACAAGAAATCTTGCGGCATTGTCAAGAGGAGACAGGGTTGCCCCTAACCCTATCCTAACAAAACCATGCCCGATCAAGTCTTCCAGCCTTTCTATTGAAAGAGAAAGATGCACTCCCCTTTTGTTGTTGGCAAGTTCATGCAACTCATCGATAATGACATACTTAACACTACCTAAATTTTGTAAAAATCTTTCTGAATTTATAATTATTGCAAGACTTTCTGGAGTAGTTACAAGTATATTTGGAGGGTGCTTGATGTGCTGCTGCCTAACCTTCGCAGTAGTGTCTCCCGTTCTTATACCAACAGATATCTTTTTTATAGGTATTGTTATGTCTGAATATATCTCATCTATTGGTGCAATAAGATTCTGATATATGTCGTTATTCAACGCTCTTAATGGAGATACATATATGCAATATACCTTCTCCTCTAATTTGCCAGAGAATGCCAAGTTCATAAGGTCGCTGAGTATTGATGTGAAAGCAGAAAACGTCTTTCCACTTCCCGTAGGCGCCGTAATAAGGACGCTCTTGTTGTCACTTATCAACTTAAGTGCATATTTCTGCGGAGGGGTAAGCTCCTTGTACTTAGACTCAAACCACTTTCTTACGAATATGTTTAAGCGTCCAAGGCTCTCTTCCTTGCTGTATGGCTCCTTGATATATTCTATCACGGCAATCTCCTAGAAAACGTATAAATAACTGCTCTTTGCAATCATAAAACCAAACTGATAGGTATGGCAAAGAAAAATTCATCTAAACTTGTGTCATTTAATAGGACGCAGGAAATATATAAGCTTTTGGAGAAAGGCATAATAGAGAGCGAGGCTCTCATGAATGGATCAGTGGATAGGCCAGAAGATGATGCGCATCTAAGTGATCTTTTGAGCAGCACATCTAAGATCACGCATCCGATGAGAACCAAACAGATCCATAAAACAAAACACAAAACTACAAAGAACAAAAAGCACTCAAAACCGAAGCCAAGGAAAAGAAAATAGATTTATGAAGCCATGGGCGAAAAACCCGCCATTCTGAATGTTGGCCAGGTTCCAATATGGTAATAAATGACACACGCCAAGAGGCAATACAATGAAAATTAAAACAAAGAGCAAGGAACCTCGGAACGTTTTTGCGGTAGTGAAAGAGATGAGAGCCACTTTCACAGAATCGAAAGAAATTGGAACGCTTCTCAATCTGGAAGAACTGCCAAAATTCATCTCTGAGGGAGGAATAAAACTGCTTGAAAATACGGATCATTATAGGGAACGTGGGTGGGTAAGCTTCTTTATCGAAGTTGTAGGAACGAATATGCATGGTTTTTTTAGATTCAACACTGAAGGAAAAACAGTTGACAAAATGTTTATACCGATATCCAAAAACGAATATTTCAAGCTTCCTTTCAATGAGAGAGCGCGTTTCTGGAGAGGAATCCTGCCTTTGTCAGTGGAATTAGGCCGCAGTCCGGACTTCAACGGCTGGAGACTTGGAATAGGCGGCGTAAAGTCAGATGTTGTTGCGCCCGTAGTAGTCGTAAAACAACAGCATAATGAAGTAAGCCTACTTAGAAAGCCATGAATATTTGGCACAAATATGATTTTGGAGTTTCCATGGAAACGTGTAGGCGGAGTTAAATTTACCGGTTTGAGGAACTGGGATGGAAGACTTGGAAATTGCTGGTTAAGATCTGCGCATATTTTGACACGCTTAGATCTATTCTCCGCGTTTCCCTATTGAAAGCCGTACTCCTCCTTGGCTTCGCGTAATTGTTATGTCAAGTCCGTCACTTCCAAGCATTTTTCTCAGCTCTTCATACGTGTATGACCCTATATCACTATTGGCGTCCTTGTCCTTTAGTATTTCACTTCTCTTCTGCATCAAGAAATCTTTTTTTATCGTGGCATATGTCAACCCTAGCTTAGGCACCTCCGCGGCATACATATCGTCAACTCCGCGTTCTATTGGCTTATATCCTTCACTTTGATATATGAATGGGAATACTGCAGAAAATTCCGCTTTTATCTCGGTTATGAGTTTATCAACTTTGTCCTGATTCCCTGCAACTACAAAATCATCTCCGTTCAGAAATCCGACAAACACGTCAGATCCCCATTCCTTTACCTTCTCCTGCAGAAGCTGCGACACAAGCCGCAGTATGGTAACACCAGAGTCAGTTCCGAAGCGCTGCGCAAATTCAGCGAGCCCATCAACTCTCAGCCTACCAAGTTCATATTCATCATTATTTTCATTTACTATCTTTTCCACCGCTTCAGATATCCTGTCTTCATTTGGCAAATCGACAAGAGGATCGAACTTCTTGCCCTTCTTTTTCAAGAATATTGTAACAAGGCTTCTAAGTTCAACAGGATCGAAAGGCTTTCTTATATAATAATCCGCACCGTACTTTATACCTTTGAATCTGTTTGATGTAGGATCCATGGCACTTACTATTATCACTATTATATCGCTTAGATTAGATGTTTTTTTGATGGTCTGGCATATCTCAAGCCCATCCATACCTGGCAACATTAGGTCAAGTATGACAAGATCCGGCTTTTCGCCTTTTATCTTGGCCATTGCTTCGCTCCCATCATAAAGCTGTGTTATCTCAAATCCCTTGCCAATGCTTAACCCCATCAGCTTGTTGATGTTCTTGTCATCCTCCACTATCAATATTCTCCTCAAAGAATCTTCGCTCTGCAAACCGTAATATGTCAATATTCCGCCGCTATTTCTAGACGCTATTGCATTAGCAGCTTCAAGCTCTTTGAGATTGTTCTTCAGCTCATCCTCTTTTATACTCAAAGATGAAGCAAAACTTTTCAGCTCGTTGTAAGTTACCTGCTGCCTATCATTTATCATTGATATTATATCGGATTTTATGTCAATAATAGAGCCCATAACCATCGCCTGATTACAATTGCTTTAGAAAGTAATAAATACATTCTTTCTTTGAACCCACAATCATGTACAACTAAAAATTCGGACTAAACAGGAAATACAAAACAAACATAAGTTATAAAAGCTATTCCATCGGATTTTATATTGTGCATTTAATGGCATTCAATAAAAAGCGGGGTTTCGCAAAAAAACTTATGGTTGTCGTAATCGTAGCGATAGTGATCATAATAGCCGGAGCGCTCATGCTGAACGGAACTCCTACGGTATCCTCGCTTACTACAGTATCCATTATACGTAATTCAAGCTATAATTTTTATCTTCCTGGAGCCAGCGATTTGTTCTCAATATATCTCATATCTAGTTCGCCATCATCTACAACGCTCTATTTTGGAAAGGCGCCGATACTGAATAACAACATAGGAGTCGTACAACTAGGTGAAGGCCAGAGCGCAAACATAAGCCTAAATGGCGATAGTAATGCAGACCTGCAGATATCGGTAATCGCATCAAGCTTAAAATCGGCAACACTTTCGCTTTCATATATACCAAGCACAATAGGGATAAAACAAAGCTCTATTGTCAAATCGCTCAATAATTTCAACTCAAGCTATCAGCAAACCCAAACTTCTATTCAAACTACAGTTGCGCAGCAATCGAATACACAGCAGCAAACATCCACAACCACCGTTGCAGTTACCACAATACCGCAGGAGACAGCATCGCAGCTGGCGATAACTGCAGCTAACCAAACTTATTTAGGAAAATTAATGTCAGGATATAACCAAATTTATGTGCGGGAAGCATCGCTCTGCACGCCTTCTGCGTATAATACATCCTTCCTGGAAGCCAACCATTATCCTCCTTCAGGCCCATATACATATTCAAATGCAAGCGTTGTTGTGCCGAGATATATAACTGCAAATGCAACATTAGTATCAGGTGATACTTACAATGCAACGTATACTGCAGCATCTCTTTCAGGCAAATCTACAATACTTATATTCACATTCAACAACAATACAAAAGCCGTGACAAGTTACACATTCAAAGGAGATTTCCTGGACCTTTCGTATAATGAAGCCCTCCAGCAGTACCAATCAATGAACTTATCTTCAGGAGGGGACTGCTCCGCTTATATACCTTGATGCTCGCTTTTGTTGTATTTTAGGGTCCTATCCCTGACCTTCGGATTAATTGGCAGCGTAAACCAGAAAACGCATCCCTTTCCCAATTCCGAATCAACATTTATCCTGCCTCCATGAAGATTTACTATCTCCTTTGCTATTGAAAGCCCCAATCCGGTTCCGGAGCCTTCCTGTTTTACAAGGCCCCTCCTGAGTTGGTAGAATTTCTTGAATATCTTAGGCTTGTCTTCTTTTGCTATTCCTATCCCCGTATCTGAAACTTCTATTCTAACACCGCGTGATCCGCCTGTTTTTTTCATGATGTGGATTTTTATGCTGCCAGTTTCGGTGAATTTCAGCGAATTGCCTATGAGGTTGGAAAACACCTGGATCAGCCGATTTGGATCTGCAGTAATTTCGGGAACGTCATAATCAACTATCCATAAAAATTCGAGATTTTTATTTTTGCATGCCTCCTCCAGAGATTTTATGCTTGGATTCTCCTTTATTTCATTGAAGTTTACCCGCTGAAAATCAAGTTTGACTATGCCTGATGACAATTTTGCAACATCAAGTATCTGTTTGACCAACAGAAGGAACCTTTCAGATTCGTCATGGATTATTTGTATGTAGTCTATCTGTTCCTTGGTAAGATTTGAAGAGTAATCGGTAAGGATTATTTTTGAAAAACCCATTATATTAGTTATTGGGGTTTTGAGATCATGGGATATATTGTATATGAATTGGGATTTCAAATCGCTTTCAGTCCTGAGTTTTTCCACATCTCTTATGGCTTTATCAAGTTCCTCGTTCAGCAATTCAAGTTTTTCTTTAGTTGCAAGCTCCTTATTCATTATTATGAACTTTATTACCTTTCCCTTCTCGTCCTTTATGGATTTTATTGTTTGTACGCAGTGCATGCTCCCGTGCGTCTTGTAATCAACAAGATTAACATATACATCACTTATATAGCCATTTGTTTTGGCAATGGATAATGATGCTGAAAGCTTATTCTGGCTCTCGGAATCCGCGCATATGGAATATATTGACATCCCTACAATCCCTCTTTCAAGCTTGAAAAGAGATCCGGCAGCAGTATTGTATGAAATTATATATCCGGAACCATCGGCTTCTATAATTGGCTCATTTGATAAGCTTAACACATCTTCGGTTATAGTCTCTGCGCTGCCAACAAAGCTCTCATAATCCTTAGACGCTATGCAATAAATTTGATTCCCGCTCTTATATGAAAGCATCTTGCCTGAAAATTCTGCACCTCCGCCAAAATCAAATTTTAGTTTATTGTAATGTTTCTGCTCTGCTGTTGCCTTGAGTAGATTCTTTGCATTAAGTGGTTCAACAATGAAATCGGACAGCTTCTTTCCCACCAATATGTCATTCCTTATCCCAAAAAGTTCAAGAGAGCTCCTGCTTGACCATAATATATTAGTATCATCGTCAAGTATCAAGAATGTTTCACTGTCAGTATTGTCCAGAAACTGCAGCTTAGACCACGCTTCCTTTGTAGCGCTTATATCATTAGCGAGCAAATGCAAAAGATTATCATTTATCTTGCTTGGAGAAAGTTCGAATATCCTATCGCTGCCGTGTGCTTTCAGCTCTATGGACATTCCTTTCTTTAGCTTTGCAAAATTCGCTTCGCTGATTTCAAATATCTCAGATATGTTGGATCCAAGGATATCCTTCTGTGAGATATCAAATAGATTCAATGCGGGCTTGTTGGCCTTGGCGATGCGTCCTTCTGAGTCTATAAGCAACTGTGGAAGACGGTTATTGAATGAGGCATCGAAATAGCGTGCTATGTTTAAGCTTTTGTCGCGCTCATATTTTGATCCCAGTTCACTGCACGTCACTGCAGAAGCAATTGATAGCATATTAATCTTGTCTTCGCCAAATCCTTCATTGGTTTTGGAGAGGAGGGTTATAGTGCCGAAATGCCTTCCATCCTTAGACATGGGAATTATCGCACAGCTCCTGAACCCATTATTGTAATATTTTATTAGTTCCGGAAATGCGGAATAGTCGCTAAGCTCATTATCCACATATGGCTTTCCGGTATTCAATACCACCTCTTCAGCAGCAACTATTACAGAGCTGGGAGAATACTCCTTGACTATGATTTCATCAATTGAAAGCAACGCCTTTAGATAATCGCCAAATTTATACAGAAGATCTCTATAGCTTGAAGATTTAGTACTTATTCCAAGAGTTTCAATTACAATATTATCGTTTGAAGCGGACGTAAGCATCTACCAAATACCATTTATGTTGAAAACATGAGTGACATACTCCAGCCAATAAACTGCGTGGGATTTTCTGCTAGGAGTCGTTAAAACGAATCTTTGCTTCCTTGGATGATATTCCAAAAATTTGTATTCTGTTTTCACGATTACCGCAATTATTATGCTATTAAGTTTTATATGTCTCTTGTTATCGCATACGTTTTTATATTACCAACAAGCAATGTTGATTTACCGCCATGATTTTATAAAATTTATTGCGTAGTATATAGTGCTGATTATGAAAATAGAAAAGATATCCGAAGGGATATTCAAAGTAGACGGAAGGCTTGCAACTATTAATTTGACTCCGGATTCAAAGGTGTATGGAGAAGAGCTAATAGAAGTAGAAGGAATACAGTATAGATCGTGGAATCCATACAGAAGCAAACTTGCAGCGGCAATAAGCAAGGGGCTCACGAATATCCATATGAAGCCAAAGAGCCATATACTGTATTTAGGCGCAGCCACAGGTACAACAAGCAGTCACCTAAGCGACATAGTTGGAAAAGATGGGATAATATACTGCATAGAGATAGCAGAACGCAGTATGAGAGATCTATTGAAGGTTTGTGAAAAAAGAAGCAACATGCTGCCCGTATTGCAAGATGCAAGAAAAATCGAATCTTATTCTGAAGAAGTAGGACAAGTGGACATAATATATCAAGACGTAGCGGCAAGAGACCAGGATATAATACTGCTCAGAAATTCGGATATGCTTAAGAAAGGAGGGTATGCATACGTTGCAATAAAATCACAGAGCATAGATGTATCCAGAGATCCGAAACTAGTTTATAGAGAGTTTCTTGACTCCATATCAGGAAAATTTGATGTTTTAGAAAAATTGGATTTATCTCCTTACGACCAAATGCACCTCTTTGTTGCCCTGAGAAAAAAATGACGGTTGCAGTTTTATAAAGTTGCTTGAAGACGTAGGCTGTTTCCTAGAGCATTATTCCGGAATAGGTATCTTATTTAGAGTGCTTGTGCCTTCAGTGGAATGCGGCACATTAGGGCTTATTGCCGCGTACAAATAATTAAAACCTATTTGGTGTATATAGTACCATGGACATTTCCAGATATCTCAAGGAAATAGATAATATACAAAATTCAGATTTGTTGTGCAGATGTTGCGGGGCGAAAGTCGCAGTGTTGTCTAATGCTTCTGAATCGATATGCAATTTCTGTGAGGCTTTTGTAACATATGACCATGCAAATGTCGTCCATGGCTCAAGGGAAATAGAAAAAAATTTGTTAGGGATGCAGAATGCGGTAGCTGATGGCAAATGGGAAGAGGGAGTGCAATATGCAGACGCACTTGCCGCTACAAAAGAGCCGCACTTCCTTTTTGGTGCATCGGCATTTTACAGATACTTTTCAGACCGCATATACAATGGCATAGACTATTCGCTGCCAGGATTCATGTACAGTAATTCAGAAAAAAGAAGTGATGAATACAATAAAAACAAATTCAACGCAATGGCAAACATCTCAAAGTCGAAAGAATTCCTGTTCAAAGCGATAAAGATAATGAATGGTACTGCATCCCAAGACCCAGAGATTATTTTCCTTCATTTCATGTCAGAAATTAAACTTAAGAGGAATGTACTCTCGAAAAAATTGCTGAATGATATAAAAGGGTCAAAAACCCCAGACCAGATAAAAAGTTATTCTGAAATGGTTTACGGAGTTGCCACAGGAGACAGACAATCAGAAAAATATATCTCGGATTCTATATCTAAGGGGATAGCAAATTCCATTTATTACCTGTCAAAGTACCTTGCATCAAATAAACGGGAAATAGAGGCTTCGATAATTTTGCTTACTGAATTTGTCAAAAAAACAAATATGCCAATGGCATATTTTGATATCATCTCCCTTAAGGCCGTAGGCAACGCGTCCTATCTTGAGGTATATTAATGCAAAAAAGCAATGAGCACATATTCCTGTCGAACTCGATGACTTCTGCCCTTGAATCTAACGGAGAGATTGATTGGTTTCCATGTCCAAGATTTGATTCTGACTCCATATTTTCCAAAATATTAGGAGATGATAGAGCAGGTTACTTTTCAATAAAACCCAAATTAGATTACACCCTGCACACTTCTTATGTAGGCAATAGTCTTGCAGTATTGAATACCTTTGAAACCAAAAAGGGAAGATTAAAGCTCATTGACTTCATCCCTCTCGGAATGCCTGCAATAATGCGCATATTTGATTCAGAAATCCCATTCACTGTGGATGTAAAACCAGTATTCCGTTATGGATCTATAAAGGCGGAAGTGAGCAAGGAAACAAATGGATTTACGTTCAGAAATCCAAAAGCAGAGGATTCTTTGGAGATAGGCATAAAGGGAAAATATTCTGAAGACAAAGAGGGAAGAATAACTGTTGAGAAAGGACGGGGGCATGTTTTTGCATTGTATTCAAAGAATTCCAGATATGGTTTATTTGGCTCTGGAGGTTCAGTTTTTGGGCACCCAAATGAAGCTTATGAATCAATGATAAAATATTGGAATATGCAAATTTCGATGGCAAGAAGCGTGTCAACGTTCAAAAAAGCTTACCAGAGGTCCATAGCTACAATCCTCGGACTCATGTATCTGCCTTCTGGCGCAGTGATAGCCGCCTCTTCTGCATCTCTGCCGGAAATAATTGGCGGATTGAGGAACTGGGACTATAGATATGTATGGATACGCGACGCTTCATATGCTGCAAATTCGCTCTCAAAAGCAGGATTATTTTCAAAATCCAGAAGAATTCTTAATTTCATGATAAGTGTGGTGGACCCTTCTTCAAAAACTTTCAATCACCCACTTTATTCAGTAGACGGCACAGCGCCAGCTCCTGAAGAGACGCTGTCTTGGCTAGCAGGCAACAGGAATTCAAAGCCCGTCAGGATAGGCAACGATGCATATATCCAAATGCAGAAAGATATAGAAGGCGCATTTATGGATGCGCTGTATGTTTATACCGTTAATTCCAAGGACACAGTGCTTGCCCAAGAAAGCTGGTGGGTGGTCGAATCGATAGCAAGATGGGTAACTTCTTCATGGAAGGATAAGAGCATAAGTTTGTGGGAAGAAAGATCCGAACAGAAACATTATGTCCATACAAAATTAATGGATTATGTGTCATTGGATAGGGCATCAAAACTTGCAAAAATATTGGACAAGCAAGATTTTACGTATAAATGGGACAAGATTAAATCTGCAATAAAAAATGATTTTCTAAAAAATGGCTTCTTGACCAAGAGGGGTGCTTTTGTTAATTATTACGGTTCGGAATCCCTTGACGCATCTCTTCTGTGTCTGCCCTTATATGATGCCATAGATATTTCAGACAAAAGATTCCTTTCTACATTATCACAAATAGAAGCTGAACTTTCTGTGGATGAAGGGTTGCTTTTAAGGTATAAATCTGATTTCGCAGGTGACGTAGTGCACCCATTTACCCTTTTATCCACATGGCTTGCAAGAGTATATATAAAATTGGGAGAGCTTGACAAAGCCAAGCACATAATAAACATCCTGATTGATAATTCTACCAGCCAGTACCTAATGTCTGAGCACGTTGACCACATATTGAATGAATCTAGGGGGAATTTTCCGCAACTGTTTCCACATGCAGGACTTGTTGAAGCAATAATAGACTATGAGGACAAGAAAATATCCTAGCCAGTAGGCCTTATCCTTTCACTACTGCAATAGGCACATTCCTTGCAACAGCCTTGGCAATACCAGCATTGCCAACAGTCTTCACCACTTCATCAACATCTTTATATGTCCACTCAGCTTCTTCGCTTACTAATTTTTTTGTCCTTATCCTTATGCTTATGTTTTTATTACTCAGGGAATTGAAAGTTTTTGATGCTGGTATCTCTCTTAGCGCTTGGTGCCTTGACATTACTCTTCCAGCGCCATGGCATGCAGACCCAAAGGTTTCTTCCATTGCACCATCACTGCCGCATAAAACATAGCTTGCAGTACCCATGCTTCCCGGTATAAGAACAGGCTGGCCAACGCCCCGGTATTTTTTTGGTATTTCATCCCTTCCCGCAGCAAATGATCTTGTTGCGCCTTTACGGTGCACATATACCTTCCTCTTCTTTCCCATGACCATATGCTCTTCCAATTTGACTATATTATGTGACAGGTCATACAGTACATCCATGCCCAAAGCGTCAGAACTCTTCTTAAACACATTTTCGAAACTTTTGCGGATTGAATTGGTGATTATTTGCTTATTAGTAAATGCGTAATTCACAGCGCATTTCATTGCCCCCATATAATCATAAAATTCGTTGCTGCCCACATGCGCATACCCCAATTCAGGATCAGGAAGTACTATATTGTGCTTCTTCTGATACTCAAGCAATATCTTCAGATAATCACTGCATATTTGATGGCCAAATCCGCGTGACCCCGTATGAACCATTATAACTATTTGGCCTTTGTACAGCCCATATGCTTTTGCAGTTTTGTCGTCTAATATGCTTTCAACCTTTTGTATTTCAAGAAAATGGTTTCCTGCACCAAGCGTCCCTAGCTCGTTGAGCCCTCTAGATCTAGCTTCCTTGCTTACTTTGGAAAAATCAGCGCCTGACATGCCCCCGTTTTCTTCTATTCTTTCTATATCTTCATCGATACCAAAGCCCTTCTCGATTATATATGGCACTCCGTGCTCGGCTATTTTTTGCAAGTCTTTTTGAGAAAGGCCTAAATTCATTCTGCTCCCGACACCACTTGGGACATTCTTGAACAGCTCATCCAATATGTTTTCTACGTTTACACGTAATTCTGCTTCTTCGATATTGGTCTTGATAAGCCTTACAGAGCAATTTATATCAAACCCAACAGCGCCAGGAGAGACTATGCCATTTTCTGCATCCGACGCCATTACGCCGCCTATAGGGAATCCGTATCCTTCATGTCCATCAGGCATGACCATGACATTGCCGACAAGGCCCGGAAGCTTTGCGGCGTTTGACGCCTGAATAAGCGTCTTGTCAAGTTTCATCTTTTCGATCATTTGCTTGTTAGAATAAATGACTACATCAGTATTCATACCTGGAAATGCTTGTTTCTGTACCATAAACTTATTATCATTGATTATTTCTATCTCCATGAAAAATGCCGCAAAACCAAAAGGTAAAGTATTATATATGAGTTAATGTTATTATAAGTATACCTGTATTTCAGGTATCACACTTTAAATATAATATGTTATAATTACTACGTGTTGCAGGGATGGCGGAGCCTGGTCAAACGCGATGGACTCAAGATCCATTGGCTTAGGCCTACGAGAGTTCAAAAAACCTGAACAAATCTCTCTCCCTGCATCACTAAAATAAGTGATAGAATGTCTATGAAACAAAAAAATAGGGGCAAGTCATTGAAGAAACCAGAGAAGAGGAGGGCGTCAAAAAATGTTTCAAGAATTGCAAAGAAAAGGCCGAGATCGAAGCCGTTAAGGAGGGCAAAGGCAGCAATAAAATTCAGAGACCAAATAATGTTTGATATAGAGCATTATCCACAGACTGAGGAGTTTACAAGTTCTGCGGCATGCGCCATGATGGTGCTGAACCACATAAAACCTGAATTCAAAATGAAAAAGGAGGAAGAGTACAGCATATGGCAAGAGGCCGTCAATGGAAGCATATGGCATGGCTCCAAATACGGGCTCGCATACTCCATAGCCAAAAGGGGCGCAAAAGTAAAGATACTGAGCAACACTAAGGATGAGGGATACGACAAGAAGCTTGCAGTATACGAAAATGTTAACATAGATACACTTATTGCATCATTCAATGAAATAAAAGAAAAGGCATTGAATATGAAAGTTGAGGAGGAATATAGAAATAATCTTTCGATAAACGCAATAAAGAAAGCGCTATCTTCGAACCAGATACCGATAGTTTTGATAGATGCAAATGCACTTAATCCATATCTCGATTCATCGCCGCACTGGGTGCTAGTAAAGGGATATGACAAGGATGCATTTTACATAAATGACCCGTATTCTGACAGCACAGTAACGCTTGATCATGATGCATTCAAATCAGCTTTGGGATTCGACAATAATTTCCACTTCATTCTCACAAACGTTAAGTCACAGAAGAAAAAGTAATTCCATAGCATTATCCAAGAAAGTCGGATGTCACTCGCCTGGTTTGAACCAAGAGTGAAACTGTATGCGACGTTTGATAATTTCAACGGATTTCGGAAGGTTTTTAAATTTATTCTGATTAAAAGTGAATGTCAAACGGCCATAGGAGCAGGGAAACGCCCGAACACATACCGAACTCGGAAGCTAAGACTGCTCACGACACGAAATACTGCCCTAACCGGTGGAAAAGCGTGTTGCTGTTTGGCATTATTTTTGCCTCTTGAACAGATCCTCTATCGCTGAGCGCATTATTACCCCGTACTCGTTCTCAGGAACAAGGCCAGTATATGTTTCAAGCTGTGACTTGGCCTTGTTGCCGTATTCCACAGCAATTGACCTTGCATAATCTATGCTTCCGTATTTAATTGCAGTTTCATTAAGAAATTGTATCTCATCCTCAGACTTTTCATCTCTCTTTTTCTTGTATATAGAATCAATCCTTTTTTTCTCAGCGTCGCTTGCGTTCTTATACGCATGAAGCATGATTAAGGTCAACTTGCCTTCATATAGATCGCCAAACTTTTTCTTACCGAACACTTTTTCATCTGCGGTCATATCCAGTATGTCATCGACTATCTGGAATGCTATGCCTGCAGGCTCACCTATGGACTTAAGCATATTCAGAACGCCTTCCGGTTGTGAAGCAACCATGGCACCGATCTGCATGGGCCCATACACCGAATAATAGCATGTCTTGCTTTGCACTATGCGAAAATACAGCTCATCTGAAGCTTTACTAAGATCCCTTACATGGTATATGAAATTAGTTTCTATATACTGCCCTTCGACAGTGTACTCAAGCATATTATAAAATTTGTCGAATAGCTTGGCGCCTGCGTCTGCGCCTGCTGCGATCATATAATCCTTGAGCATTTTCCACATGGCGATGTGGGCGGCATCTCCGGCATTTATTGCTATTTCATTCCCATATATCTTATGAAGCGCTGGCTTGCCGCGCCTTAATTCAGAATTATCCTCTATGTCATCGTGTATGAGTATCCAGTCTTCCGAAAGCTGCATTGCCGCTGCAGGAAGCACTAACTTTTCGGAGCCAGTTCCAAACATCTCGCCGCTGAGCATGAGTAGGCCGGGACGCCTGTAGTTACCCATCCTTTCGCTGTATTCCCTGACAGCTTTGTAGTGGTCAACGGGATCCTTAAGAGGTATATATTCCATTATCTTTGAATATATTAGCCTCCTGCGTGATTCTATGTATTCCTTAAAATCCAAAATATCATCTTGAAGATTGCAGATTATACAAACAGTATCTCTTAAGCGGACATTTACTACATAAAGGTTTTGCTTTGCAGTAGTTTTTGCCCAATTCTACGAACTGAGCATGAAAATCCTTATAAAGGCCGATTTTAGGAGGGATTTTGGAAATGATCATGGACTGCAGTTCATCATATTCAATATCGTCCTTGATTGCATATACTCTGCTCATTATCCTTTTTGTATATGCGTCTATAACAAATACCCTCTTTCCTGCCGCATAAAGGATTATTGAATCTGCGGTCTCCTTGCCTATGCCATTCAAACTTAGGAGTTCCCCCCTGAGCGGCATTGTATTCTTTTTAAACATTCTGTTTAGTGAAGCGTATTTTTGCACTACATACTTGGATATATAACTTAGTCTTTTTGCCTTCTGCCTATAGTATCCCGAGGGTCTTATAAGCCCTTCAAGGTAGCTGGTTTCCATTTCGCTTATTTTTTTGATGCTGAGAGAGTCCGCACTTCTTAGGTTTGATATAGCACGCTCAACATTCTTCCATGATGTCTGCTGGGTTAGTATCGCCCCTATGAATATCTCGTCTTTAGTATCTCCAGGCCACCAATTAAGGAATCCGAAATGCTGTCGCAATTTAGAATATAGGGATTTGACTGAAATTGTATCTTGCGTTGACGCACCGATTACAGTTTTATCTCTCCGCTTTCCAGTTTTGAAATGATGTCCTTTGCGCTTATGCCTTCGCAGGTTATATTCATGCTTTTGCATGTGCCAAGCACCTGCTTTACCCTGGATTTCATTGAATTTCCGTATAGAGATGCTTCTTTCGACTCTGCAATTTTCTTTACCTGGTCTATGGTTATGTTGCCTGCGACCTCCTCCTTTGATTTTGCACCTTTCTGTATACCAAGTTCTTTGAGTATAAGCGCGCTAGTAGTAGGTGACCCCACCTCTATCCTGTACTCTTTTGTCTCTTTGTTTACAGTGACTTTTACAGGTATCTTTATTCCCTCAAACGCTTTTGTCTTTTCATTTATTTCATTGACTATATTGCCTGTGTTCACTCCAAGCGGCCCTAGAGCAGGTCCGAATGGAGGGCCTCCGCTTGCCTTCCCTCCCTCTATCAATCCGTTTACTACAACATCTGTCATCAAATCACTTGGTTTGCTTTTTGAATTATACGGGCCATATTGGACTTTGTAGTCACTGGTATTGGCACAGCAACATCCATGAGCTCCACGGTTATTTCATCCTTTCCTGAATCAGTCTTTATTACCTTGGCTTTATATCCCTTGAATGGGCCTCCAAAGAACTCTATTACATCGTTTATAGCTATCTGTTGAGTGGCCTGTTTTGAGGATAGCATCTTCTCAAGCTCAGATTCCTCTAGGGGCTTGGAGAGCATCCCCTTTACATGGGGTTCATTAAGTATCAGATCGCGGCATGCAATCTCAGAAGCGGCTTCTATCACAACGTACCCTTTCATGCCGAATGGCATTATTATTGAATATATGTCATTTGCGCCTTTGGCGGCTTTGTTCTGTATTATGTCAGAAGTTATCTTCTCCTGGCTTGCAGTTACTCTTACTATGAAGTACAATTAATCACTTTTTAATATTATCCATTGATATTCTTTTATGCTTGGAATTAAGGTACCTAAAAGGATGGCTGAAAATGTGAGAAAATATCTCGCAAAGCGCAACCTAATAGATATTAATTACAGAATAATAAGCAATGACAAATTTATATACTTTCCCATAGGGATGGATGCCAGAGGCAATGCAAGTCTTTCGCGGATTATGAAATTGGCGTTTGCATCATTTGTGGAAAGGAGCTTTCCTGGATCCGGAAAGGGGATTAATTATAAAGACATGCTAAAGAATAAGCTTGGTAATGAAGAATACTCCAGTACCGTAAAAGGTTATGATCAGCTAGGCGATATAGCCATAATAGAGCCAAAAACGGATAAAGGAGGCAGGGCGCTTGCGAAGGCGCTTCTGGCCACAAAAAAGGATATACGTACTGTTCTGGCAAAAGGCGGACCCGTAAGTGGAAGGTATAGGACAAGAAGATATGTGTATATTGCAGGAAGAAAGAATTTCAGGGCACTGTACAAGGAAAACGGTTCACTGTTCGAATTTGACTTGAAGAAGTCGTTTTTTTCGACAAGGCTCGCCTATGAAAGGAACAGGATAAGCAAACTGGTAAAAGACGGAGAGTCCGTTTGCGTCATGTTTGCCGGAGTGGGGCCTTTTGCCATAGAAATCGCAAAGGCAAATAAACATGCGAATATAGTTGCAATAGAGCTTAACAAAAATGCATACAAGGACATGATGCATAACATAAAGCTGAATAAGGTGCTGAATGTTGTTGCAGAACTTGGAGATGTAAATAAAGTTGCGTCAAAATATGAAAGATTTGCAGACAGGATAGTGATGCCTCTTCCTAAAGACGCATATGGATTCCTAGATTCAGCCGCAAAGATGGCAAAAAAGAGGTGTATAGTGCATTACTATGCGTTTGGAAACAGGTCAAACGCGTATGAAGAGCATGTAAACGCCCTGAGAAGATTTTTTGTGGAGAGGGGGATAAAACTACGCGTTCTTTTTAAAAGGGTGGTTAGGCAATACTCTCCGAGCGAGATAGAGATTGTGGTGGATTTCCTGATTACCAAGCTGCAGTAAGACTTCTGGGGTCTTTGCCTTATTTGTATATCGATCTGTATACGTTGTTGGTGTCGTCAGTTATAACTATGCATTCGCCTTCGCACTCTACAAGGCACGCTTGGCATAGAATGCATGATGGTCCGTTTACCGCTACAGATATTCCGCCGCTTCCTCCTTCGAATTTCTCGGCAAAATGATGGTGGCCGTCCTGCACATTTGCCCATTTTGCAGTCACCTCAGGAGTATGCTCTCCTTTCCACTGCACATCTGCAGGAGCGGCGTCTGCATTTACATTGGGGCTCGCTCTGTCGTGCATCTCAAATACAGCGACAGGACATACATCAAAACAGTGAGAACATCCGGTGCATTTTGGTTTTTCAACATATACCTGCATTTCATTACCAAATTATATTCATCAACAAATATTATATAAATTTTGCTTCAAGGCCGGTTGTTATGCATGCCGTAAATAATCTCCAGCAAAGGCTAGACAAGACCAAGTGCATGTCTGCACTACGGAATCATTATTGACCCATAATGCAAACAGCAATTTACGGCAATGCATAAGCTTGATATGCATTAGCTTAGCCAAAAAGGCTTGCTAGACCGCCAGCTGCCTGCTCTTCGCTTACTTTCTCCTCGGCCGGTTCCTCCTTTTTGGACGGCTTCCCTGCAGCAGGAGCTGCAGCAGCCGGAGCAGCTACTTGGACGTTTTGTGCGTTCTTTATTACATCTTTTATATTCACTTCCTTCAATGAGGAAGATACAGACTTTGCCATAGCCTCGTCAGGAGTGAGTCCTGCCGCCTTTACAACTTCTGCCAAGTTTTTTTCATTTATCTCCTTTCCAGCCGCGTCTAAGAGAAGCGCAGCATATATATACTCCATTTTTTCACCATTTCATTAAGCGTCATTTTTAACAAGTTTATTGAGCCCTACAGCTTCCAGAACAGCCTTTGCAATAAGCTGCTCTGCTATCTCAGGTTCATATATTTTTGCTTCGAGGCCAAGGCCCAATGCAGACAAGTATGCATTCCTTATAAATGAGCTTGCATTGTACTTAGTTACAAAGCCTATTTGCAATGCCAATGCATTTGCCTGTGCAAAATTGCTTGCAATCTCAGAGGCAACGAACTGCGAATCTATCCTTAAAGCGGCTTCGCTGAAAAGAATGTTTTCATTTACCACTGCCTTCAGTTTTGTTCCGGTTTCAAAAGGCATTATCTCAAGCATCTTTAATGCTTTTGATACAGAAGTAGTTATCTTGTCACCTTTTTTGACCAGTACTTTAGATTTTGATATCACAACCTTTCCTTTCTGGATCTGAACATCTATTCCTGCGGATTTCAAATCCGTAACTGCCTGTCCAGGCGCAATTGCAGTCTCCCCTGACTCTATAATTATATCATTAGGCGATATCTGGTTGGGCTTCGCTGAAAGCTTCATCTTGTTTTCTGTTATTACCTTGTTTAACTCAGTTGGATCCTTATTTGAGAGTAGTATTACGAAATTTCTGTCGGTATGGTTGTTCAGTCCAGAGAGCCTTGGATCGCTGTCAAACACCCGTGTAGCAAGGCTTTTCCTCATCACTACGAACTTTACATCGGGTTTCAGCTTATTCCTTATCCTTTGGACAAGCAGGTCTGGTACCGAATCTAGAGACATTATCCCTACCGTCTTATACCCCTTTACCTCTTTCTTTAGCTTGTTTACAAATTCTATTTTTTGGGCTTTGAGCATCATGAATATCACATTATTTTAAGTGGTTTTGACATTGTGAGTTTTACATATGCAGACTTGATATGGTTGCTGCCTACCTTTTTAGTGACTCCGGCCATTACCTCTCTTACATTTTCATATATCTTATTCGCTTCCATCTCCTCGTTGCCAACTATGCAATGAACTGTGGGAAGGTTCTTGCCCCTGCTCTTCAGGCTTATGCTTTTGTTAAGCTCTCCGGCCAGTGCTGCAAGATTCACATTGCCAATTAGAGGTCTGGGCATCTTGTTTCTCGGACCGAGAAACTGACCGAGATTTTTTGCAACGACAGGCATAAGGTTAGGCGGTGCAATAAGTTCATAATCAAGTAAGGAATTAAGCCTTGCAGTATCCTTAGCTATCTTTTCAATCTCATCGGCCTCTATGACGTCCACGCCGCTCTTCCTCGCCTGCTCCGATATGTTCCTATCTGAAGAGAATATCGCAACCTTATTCGATTTGCCCTTGCCGTGCGGGAGTATTACATTCAAATTCAATCTGTTGTCCTGTTTTGTAAAGTCTATGCCCTTGAAATTCACGGCTAACTCTACCGTCTGCTTGAATTTCCTCTTTCCTTTGTTTTCAGCAATGAACTTGCTGAATGCTTCTATATCTTCTGCCATTTTATCCCTCCTGCAAAAATGCAGTAGTTGCGGGAAAACAAGTATACCTAGATTGTCACACATTAATATAAAAATCTTGCTATGGAAGGCCTTTTGGACAAATTCGTCCGCGCTTATTACGAAAGGGTTGCTTCCTGCAGCGATGCTGCCAAACGGGGACGGCTACTAAAACACCGCCGAAGCATCAAAGGATTACGATGTGGATGCATGTTTTCTTATGTCCTGCCTTCCTTGTTTTCATTATACTTGAATTTATATCTTAAATAAAATATTATTGAATATAGTATCATTATTGCAAGCACAAAAAAGGCTATTAGTACAAACAGTATATTCTGTGCATTACGCGACAGTATTGCTATGATTGAAGAACCCTGCACTTTGAAAGTAACTCTGCATGTTGAAGAATTTACTGAAAAAGGAGTTACAGGATACCATGTCTTGTTCTTATAGGTAAATGGCGCAATATTGTTTGATGGAATCCCACACGGATACTTATAAGCCACGTCTATAGGTATGCTTGATGAAGTCGAGCTTACATTTACAATTGTAGCGCTGATTATCGTATAATTTGAAGGGCTTTGGGGAGAGGACAGCGTTACGTTTTTAACTATTACTTTCATCCTTGTATTGTCTGACGAATTTGAGAAGAACGACAGCACAGCGCCAGTATTGCTGAAATTTATAAGCGAAGGATGGGCATTTGATACTGTTATGTTTTGTACGGTCAGATTTGGTGGCGCAAGGACATTGAGAGACACGCTTTGCGAGTATGCGGTATAATTATTGTTGCCTTTGTTCTGAAATGAAAATGAGTAAAATCCGGCAGATACTTTGCCTGTCCAGTGTATCACTGAATCGGTCTTCCCATACAGTGCTCCGTTGACATAAAGCGACCATGCGCTCTGGTTGCCTATCGTCGTTGTTCCGGTGAATGTTATGTTCATGTCTGTGCCGGAAGATGCCACTCCGGGATTTCCTGAAACTGAAGATGAAAGAGATGCTGGTAATATAATTAGGGTATTTGATCCCTGATTGATAGAATAAGGTATAGATGTCCCATAATCAGTTGCATGCACTCCGATTTTGTACGTTCCTGCAGGAGGCAATTCTATGATTTTTGAATAAGGAGTGGTGTTTTTTACTGAAAGGCTTGAAGAAGACCCATTAAATAGCCATAAATACGCGAACGTGCCGCTGCCTCCTGACACAGACGCGCTTACCAATGCGCTGCTTCCGTAATTAAGGACGTTGGTTGCGGTAGCATATGTAGAATAGATATCAAGTCTTGAATATGGGTGTGGAAATACCGTAATATTTAATTCGGGTGATGTCAGTTCTTCCGGAGTTGTTGAATTATCATGTATGGAAACCCTGACATGCAACGGCACAATACTGAAGCTTGAGTTGGGCAGGAATATGAGCTTGTTTGTATTTAATGCAAAACTGGATATTATTGAATTTGTAATGCGGTTTGATATTATGAAATTATATGCATACGGCGGCGTGCCTCCGTTTTCGTACGATATTATGGATATAGACTGGCCCATATCCAGAATCGGGTCGGTTATAATTAAGGCAGGAGTTGAAAGGGCAGGATTTATTTTTATGTAGGATGTGGTGTTGGCATTTACGCCATTGCTGTCCGATATGTGGGATTTTATGGAGAGGACGCCATATATCGTATTCTGACCAAAAGACGCATTTTTTGTTGTATTGTTTGATATGAATGATATGTTTGTGCTTGAATTCGGATGTATTGTTAGAAAAGCGTAGGCTAAGCCGTTTATAGGCATGAACTCGGTGGACATATTTGATGGTGAAGTAGGCAAAGGGGGCTTTGGTGGCAGCCATGACCAAATAATAGAATATGGGGGAATTCCTCCACTGATAAGCATATTTACGGTAGAATATTGGCCTACATCAATAATGTTGTTTGAAGCGGACAACGTATTTGAATTTACTGTGATAGTATATGCATTTGCATAGCCAGAAAGCACCAGGATAATTGCGCATGCTACTGCAATGCGTCTGAAAGGTTTGGGATATTGCATATTTTATAAGCCCCGTTTAGCATTAATCAAAGCAGCTTAAGTGCGCCAGTAAGAAGGTCTATGTCCTCTCCCTTCCACGGACCTATTCCAAGCGCTGTGAATGTCCCTCTTGGAAGCTGTGTGAGCCCGGCATCGCTTACGAGCGCGCATGGTATCCCTTTATACTTGAAGGCTTCTGCAAGCCTTTGCATCTTCTCGCCGTTTTCTATCTTTAAAACTATCTTCTTCTCTCCGCTCTCAAGCCAGCTGGCGGCTATGCCTTTGTTTGATTTGACAGTTTCAAGATAGCTCATTAAAGAAGCGTGTGCGCCTTGAGCGACGGTCTTCCCTTTGCCCATATCTATATCGCTTCTTATTATTATTACCTGCTTCAATTCCCCTTCCATTAGATCATTTTAAGCTTTCTCTTGGCTTTTTCTATCTCATTTCGTGCCTTGTCTATGTGAAGCATTACGATGTCAAGATTTTCAATGAGCCCGTATTCCATATCGCTCTTTGATCTATTGCTTATGCTGCTGAGGCGCTTGCCTATTGAAGATATGTACCTTTTATGTTCTCTAAGCTCTTTGGACATTTTATTAAGCATGGAGTAATCTTTTACGAGCTCTTTGGCGCCATTATTTTGTTGTTTGGACATGACATGTACCTAAACGTTGACTTTATTGTATTACTGAAGATATTTATTGCTTACACTGAATAGTATATAGTATGACGATTCCTTCTGAAAACCGCGGATTGACGCTCATAAACGAGCTTATTTCTAGCTATTACAGGGGAGCCAAGGACATCGCCCCTGATAGAATAACAGAGCGTGAATTTGGGGTAGGCAACTTTGATGTGAAGATATCACAAAGGCACATGTCATTCAGAAATGAGGATGAACTTAAGAGGTATCTGTCACTCAACTCTGTGCCTTACGTTTCAGCATCTTCAGCATATTACAGATTCCCTTCGGGGAGGCCTATGGAGAAAAAAGGCTGGAAAGGCTCTGAGCTTGTATTCGACCTGGATGTTACAGATATGGATCTTTCATGCCAGCTAAAGCATGGAAAGTCGTGGATATGCAGGGACTGCCTGGATGCCGTAAGAAACGAGACAATAAAACTTGTTTACGGTTTCCTGATGCCTGACTTTGGTTTTTCAGATAATATGATAGAAGTAAACTTCAGCGGAAACCGCGGATACCATGTACATGTGAAGGAAAAGGACATTCTTGAGCTGGGCCCTGACGCAAGACGGGAGATAAGCAATTACATATCAGGCTCCGGGGTGGATTTTGTTGAAATGTTTCCTACTGCAGGAAGAAAGGGGGAACGGCTAGTCGGCCCGAAACCGTCAGACAGAGGATGGAGGGGAAAAATTGCAAAGAATTTCCTGGAGAGGCTGGATTCCGGAATCGATTCGCTTGCAGAAACAGGCATGGACAGACAAATTGCCGGAAGGCTTTATAGAAAAAGGAGCTTGGTGCAGCTGGGAATAAACAATGGAAACTGGGACATGGTTTATGTAAAGAACAAGTCGGACTTCTGGAAAGGAATAATAGAGAGGCAGGCAGTAACACAGAGCGATAAGATAGACAGAAATGTAACAAATGACCCTACGCACCTGCTCAGGCTGCCCAATTCCATACACGGAAGCACGGGCCTTATAGCTAAGAAATTAAAATCGCCAAAGGAGCTCTACAGCTTTGAACCTATGAAAAGGGCCATAGCATTCAGGGAAGGATTCATGAAGATCAGGGCGCATACTGATCATGAGTTGCTTATGAACGGCCAGAAATTCGGGCCGTATGCAGGTGAAATAAAAGTGCCAACATATGTGGGTGTGTACCTTTTTCTCAAGGGGCTTGCAGAAATAATAAGCTTTAATTAGTTTTTCCTTCATACAAATTATGCTTATTGTAGTGAATTTATGGGAGCTTACAAACAAATAGCATTGACACTAAGGAATGAGTATAAGACACGGCCGGACCAGCTTAAGTCAAGGCTCATTAAATGGAGGGAAGACCCTTCTATAGTAAAGGTAGCCGCACCCACAAACCTTTCGAGGGCAAGGACACTCGGATACAAGGCAAAGCAAGGGATCATAATAGCAAGAGTAAGGATAAGGAAAGGACTTAGGAAAAGGGAGAAACAGAGAGGCGGCAGAAAGCCTTCGAAGAGCGGAAGGTTCTTTGCACATGGCAAGTCATTCCAGGCAATGGCTGAAGAGCGGGCAGCAAGGAAATTCGCAAATTGTGAAGTGGTAAATTCTTATTATGTAGGCGAGGACGGTTCGTACAAATTTTTTGAGGCGATACTTGCGGACAGAAACCATCCTGCAGTGAATTCTGACAGTTTTTATAGAGGGATATTGAACAGAAAGGCAAGGGCATTCAGAGCCCTGACACATTCGGGACTAAGGCACAGAGATTCAGTACAGAAGTGATTGCCATGCCAAAGGCCGAACTACACGTAGAATTAGAAAACCCCAGGAACTATTTCAAAATAATTGGTGGGGAAAAATTCAGGGACAGCAAGGTAAAGATAAGGACCCAGGGAAACAAAATTACGGTGCAAATAGACTCCGGCACCCCGAAGGCTCTTATATCGTCGCTTGGAAGCATGATCAAGCAGATAAGGATAATAGAGCAGACCAGCGAGCTTGTTGAATAATATACCTCTCTCTTTTTAATTTTGATTTGATATGTCTTTAGCGGCAACATGCAAAATACCATATCATGCAGCGCAGATTCCGCAGCAGAGGCGATATAATGAGAATTATAAGATTCAACGGCGTAAGCAACTCCCTTAAGCTTGAACCAGAATCCGTGGAAGACCTTTACGTGCTTGCAATAATAATATCAAAAAATGATGCAGTAGAGTCAAAAACTTCTCGTCGCTTCAGGCCAACGGAGGGAGACAAGGGCGAACAGAAGGACGTGATAATAAAGATATCCGTAGAGAGCTCTGAAATAGACAAGAATTCCGGAAGGCTGCGGCTGCTCGGCAAAATACTTTCGGGAAAGCCTGAAGAATTTGTGACTCTCGGCAGCTATCATACCCTGAACATAGGTGCAGGAGACATAATAGACATACAGAAAGAGGAGTGGAAGGAGTATGTCCTGAAGAGAATAAAGCAGGCAGTGGTAGAATCAAGGAAGCCGAGGCTTGGGATAGTGGTGCTTGATGACGAAAAAGCGCTTGTATCATACATAAAGGGCTATGGAATAGAAATAATCTCTGAACTTTACAGCAGGCTAAGCAAGAGGATGAAGGAAAAGGATTACCAGAAACAGCG
Source organism: Microcaldota archaeon (assembly GCA_021803425.1). Lineage (GTDB taxonomy): Archaea > Micrarchaeota > Micrarchaeia > Micrarchaeales > CABMGC01 > JAJZNA01. The sequence continues at coordinate 31,224 of JAJZLN010000020.1, forward strand.
CGATGAATACTTCAAAGACGTGATAAATTCGATAAACAACATGAATGTGGATATTGTAGTTGTCGCAGGCCCGGGATTCACCAAGGATGACATAAAAAAATATATGTCTGACATGGGCATAGAAATTTCAAAGCAGATTGCGTATTGCCCTGCAAGCGATGCCGAAAGATCGGGCATACGCGAAGTGATGCAGAGCCCTGTTGTTGGAAAGATCCTGGAGAATGAGCATGTCAAGAAGGAATTTGAATACCTGAATAGGCTGCTCAATGGAATGCGCTCTGGGACCGCATGCCATGGGATGGACGACGTGATCAGAAGGCTGGAGAAGGGAGGCATATCGATAATATTGGTCAACGACAACATGATAAATGAGGCAAGCACAAAAGACCTGCTGGACAAGGCAGACAAGACGGGGGTAAAGATAGAGATATTCAGTTCCGATGATGATGCGGGGGTGCAGCTTAGAAACCTAGGCGGCATAGCCGGCATAGTCTAGGATCAGGAGACAACAGCTTTTTGTCTGCATAAAGAAAAATAACGGCAAACAAATAGGTTTATTAGAATTAATTGGTAATTCAGCATATGGACAAAGCAAAAGACAGAATGAAACTCCAATCTTCAATAGAATTTCTTACAGTATACGGATTCTCAATTGCAGTGATTTCTATAGTCATAGTGATAATTTTCTATTTAGCCACACCATATACAAATGCGATTCCTAACCAGTGCATTGGATACGGCGTGCTGTGCAGCGGGTCAACATATATATCCAACACAATGACCAATACGGCGAACGTGATACTTTATCTGTCAAATTCAGGAAGCTCTCCGGCAAATATAATAAGCGCTAATGTGGTTATAAACGGGAGGACATACGGACCCGGACCCTGCTTCAATGCATCAGGCTCGGTGAGCACGGCATACAGCGGAAATAATTTTGTGGTGCCTGGAGGTCCAGTTACATGTATAATAGCCGTGAATCCGTCGAGTGGAATTGGAGCGGTAGTGCGAGGCGAGTTTACCATAGATTCGTATACATGCAATTCTGCAATCCAGCAATTCTCGGCGGCAAACTGTTTGTTTGTGCCGTCAGGGGAATCTGGGACATTTTCATCTGCATCCCAGGAAAGTTCAGCCATATATTATCATGTGACTGTGGCTGATAGTCCGGTGGGATGGGGATACGAGGGGGTCTCGGACAGCCAAACGGGATATACATGCGAGCAACCAAACCAATTGTGCACATATGACATAGCTGCGGGCACTGTAATTACAATAAATGCATATGATATTGTCAATTCAAATCACATTTTCTCGCGATGGGAATGTACAGGCGCATGCGGAGGATATTCTGGAACATCAAGCAGCGCGACATTCACATTGAATGGAGATATTACTGAGACTGCGGTATTCGTCGAATCAAGTTGAAGCCGCTATCAGGCATTTTTTGAACCGTTTTTGTGATTTTAATGTATTTCAAAAGCAAGAAGTCGCTTGGACAGGTATTTTTGATTACTGAGAGCATTGCCGAAAAGGAAGCTGTTCATGCTGCAGGAAAGACAGTGATAGAGATAGGGCCTGGACTGGGGATACTGACACGAAAGCTTTGCGAAAACGCAAAAAAGGTAGTGGCTGTTGAAAAAGACAGGGATCTGTACGAGATGCTCAAGAATGAGATTCACTCAAAAAATCTTGTTCTTATAAACAATGATTTTTTCGACATTTCTGCATCAAGGACAGGCATTGAAAAGGCAGACATAATGATCTCGAATATACCTTATAATCTGTCTGGAAAGGTTATAGGGTGGCTGGCAAAGAATAATATGCAGGCAGTATTGTGCCTCCAAAAGGAGTTTGTAGACCACATGCTAGCGAAGCCAGACACACATGATTACTCCAAACTCAGCGTGATAAGCGCGTTGTTCTTCAGGGTGACGAAGATAATGAACGTTCCAAAAGGAAATTTCAGGCCGGTACCTAAAGTGGATTCTGTGATAATTTACATGAAGCCCTTAAAAGCTAGGATATCCGAGAGGCTGGTATGGATGATCGGACTTTTGATGCAGCACAAAAAGAAGACAGTGAGGAATGCGATAATCGACTCGAGAAAATATCTAGGGATGGAGAAGGATGAAATAATAAGCGTGGCCAACTCTGTATATATGTCGGATAAGAAGGTGTTTAAGCTTGCCCCAGAAGAGATATTAAAGATTGCAGAATACCTTGACCATGCAATCGCGGCCTAAAATGAATATTTGGGCTCACCTTCCTCCTTAAGGATTATGCCGTTCTTGACATTTGCAAGGAATTTTTGCTCTGCTTCTTTTGAACCTGCCTTTCCAAGCAGCGCTTTGTAGTGTATAGGCGCAACTTTTTCTGCTTTTATTGAATGTGCAGCCTCTATTACTTCATCAACACCCATGACATATGTGCCCCCCATCGGAAGCATTGCAAGGCCAGTAACTATCTTCTTCATTTCATTTATGAAATCCGTGTCTCCGGCATGATACACCTTGATGCCGTTTACGTCCAATATGTATCCTACCCAGCCATTTTCCTTGGGATGATAATGAATCCTGTTTTCTACTTTATTGTATGCAGGAACAGTGTTGAATTCAATTCCATTGAATGAATAGTGCCTGTTTGGCTCAACGCCAACCACATCCCCTACAGGCACCTTCCCGATGCTGTCCTTGGGAACAAAGACCCCTGTTTTGCGGTCCGCAATTCTGGCAATGTCTTTCTCGCTGAGATGATCGAAATGGGGATGAGTTATTAGTATAATATCTGCATGCGCGCTTGCCGCGCCCAGATTGAACGGATCTATGTAAACATTCTTGCCATTGAGGGTTAACAGAAAGCTTGCGTGCCCGTTCCATTTCAAGAAACTTAAGTCCATAATCTGTATTTGACAACTTAATTTAAATTCTTTTTGTGCGTTTTGGTCATGTAATATACAGCATGGTAAATCCTACGCCCAATGCTGCAAATGGCATATTTAACAACTAATAGCGGGAAATCCCACACCATTAATGAGTGGGATGACAGCTAGAGCGAAAATATTACATAAGTGTATATTCATATAATAGGTATTACAAAAAGATATGATAGTGCAGAAACAAGTGTCCATTTCATGGGATACCATTTCGTATGGTGTCCTAGGTATAGACGCAAGGTTCTGACACCAAAGATAGAAAAGAGGTTGAAGAAATTGATAAACGATAAGGCAAAAGATTTGGATTGCAAGGTAATTGCACTTGAAGTAATGCCAGACCACGTTCATTTATTCATTCAAGGTAAACCCATTTTGACTCCAAACTATATAATAGGGCAGATAAAAAGATATACTTCACATTGCATGCGTGAGGAATTTCCCGAACTAAAAACAAGATTGCCTACGCTTTGGTCAAGGAGTTATTTCGTATCTACACATGGTCATGTTTCAGATTCATTGATAAAAAGATATATTGCAGAACAGAAGGGATTGTAATATGGAATCAAAAAAGGCATATAAATTAGAATCTATCAAGTTGAAAACATGGAAACCATGAGGGTTGTGGGTTGCTCTGCAAGCAATGGCATCGATATTACTTTGTCAAAGGTGCTTGGTGTTGACCTTGTAAAGGCGGAGCTGACAAGATTCCCTGACGGTGAGATAAAGGTCAAGGTGCCTGAATTCAAGGAAAAAATAGCAGTGATCGTTCAATCTACTTATTTTCCCCAGGAAAAAAACCTTTTTGAGTTGGTGCTTGCCGCACAGGCGCTGAAAGGCAAGCACATTATTGCGATAATTCCTTATATTGCATATGCAAGGCAAAACAGGAGCTTCAGTCCTGGGGAAGCGGTGAGCATAAATTCAGTTCTTGATATTATAGAATGTGCAGGAATTAAGGAGCTAATTACTGTAAACCCGCATAAAAGCGAACCGTTGATGCGCTTTAACGGAAAAATAGGGATTGTGGATGCTGCCGGAACACTTGCCAAGAAAATTGGCGGAAATTTTGATAATCCGACTATAATAGCTCCTGATAAGGGAGGAATTGGAATTGCAAAAAAAGCAGCATCTGTAATGAAATGTGACTACACATACATAGAAAAACATAGGAACATATACGGATCGGTGAGCATAAAGAAGACCCACGGAGGCAACTTCAGGGGAAATGACATAATTATATTCGATGATGTAATAAGCACAGGGGGGACTGTAGAGCAGGCAGCAAGATTTGCATATGACCATGGAGCAAAATCTGTGTCTGTTGCAGCAATACACCTAGTAATGGTAAAGGGAGCGTATGAAAAATTACAGAGCTCCGGAATACAAAAGATCTTTGGAACCAATACAGTACCATTTGACAGGGCGGATACAATAGATATTGCTTCGGATATTGCTTCCAGAATAAATAAAATAGGGACGAAAGGAGTTTCTAAAGAGAAATAAAGTACATTTCATCCTTTTTATCGAGCTTGAAGAAGCCTATCCTTTCAAATTGGACTATGGATCCCTCACTAAGCCTTGTTGCATGTTTTTCTACATACGCATCATTCACTACAAGGCTTTTTTCATTGAATAATTCGCCGTCCATTAGATTGCCGATACTCGCTATTCTGCATTTGATCAGGTTGTTTTCTGCTATCCACTGTATTGCAGATCCGGATTTCTCTTCCGAATATTCGGCTTTTATTACATTTCCGGTGTTTTTTATAACCACCGAAAATGCGTCTTTAAGTCTTATTATTGAACCTTCCCTAAATTTTGTTGCATCATCCCTCTCAATGAAAAACTTTTTGCCCATTTTGTAGCTCCTCTGGCCAAGATTCTGCGAAGGATGATTCTTCAATATTACCTTGTCTATGCCGAGATTTTCTATGTCAATCTCTATTGGGTCCTTCAAGGCAAACAGCCTTTTTGCCTTCTGGTCTATTTCTTTTCTGTTGTATGAAAGAAGCATGTTTATATCGACACTGCTCTCATTCTTGCTCATTCCGAAGCGCAATACAAATTCCCTTATGGCATCGGGGGTTATTCCTCTTCTCCTAAGTCCAGCGATTGTCACGAGTCTTGGGTCATCATAACCGCCTATTTTGCCTTGCCTTATAAGCTCGTTAAGCTTTCTCTTTGAAGTGAGGTTATTAGATATTTCAAGCCTCGCCATGCTGTGTATAATCGGCTTTCTCAAGGAAAGTGAGTTTAATATGCAATTGAAAAGCTCGTCCCGGAGTTCATACTCCTTGCTCCTTATTACGTCGGTTATGCCTTTAATCGAATCCATTACCGGAGTATTAAAATTATATGTGGGCCACACCCGGTACTTGTCTCCTTGTCGGTAATGCGTGCTTGATTTTATCCTGAAAAGAATAGGATCTCTCATCGTGGTATTAAGAGACTGCATATCGCCATTTAATCTCAACGTTGCTTCATTTTCGGCAAACTCTCCTATAAGCATCCTTTTCCACAGTTCGCTGTTCTGATTGGATGTCTGCTTCTTGTGGCGGCATATTTCACCTTTTTCCCTGCCAAGTCCAGCTTCTTCTGCACTGCACATACATACATATGCATTGCCTTTTGATATCATCATGTCTGCGTATTTGTACATTTGCTCTATATGGTCGCTGGCATAATACTCTTCACTGAACCTTATGCCAAGCCAGTCAAGGTCTTTTTTTATTGCGTCTACAAACTCCTGCTTTTCAGAATCGGGATTGGTGTCATCAAAGTATAAAACGAGGCTGCCTTTATAGATCCTTGAAAACTCGCTTTCAAGAAACGCTGCTTTTGCATGGCCTATATGCATGAAGCCGTTTGGCTCTGGAGGAAACCGTGTTTTGAAATTCCCCTGAACCGCACCTTCGAGATTCATATTAGGCTTTGATGTCCTCTCGAGCTTTATCTTAGCCTCAGTCCTAAACTCGTTTGAATACTTTGAATATTCTGTTTCAAGCGAATCCTTGCTCATTAGATTGACTTTCAAAACGACTTCTCTTACTTCGTTTGATAGGGATTTTATGTCTTTTCGCAGTTCTGGGTACTGTGATATTACTTTATTGCAAACTGCACTCTCGCTTGCCTTTCCATAATCCATTGCATTCTTAACGGCATACTTCATTATTGCTGCGATTATGTCACTTTGCGGCATAGTTTTCTACCTCAGTAAAACCACACTAATAGGCCCGTATATAGTGCCGTTAGCATCAATAAGGGAGGATACCCTCACATTTAGCCTTGTTCCTATGGTGCGGTTGATCTGTGACGAAAAGGATATGTTCCTTTCACTCTGGGTCAATGGTATCTGAACGCTCTGTGAGCCTACCTCCATATTGAGAATTGGCGGAAGCTCCATGTACGCAGTGCCGTATGTTGCGGTGCAGTTCTTCTCGTCTGAATTTAGCTTTCCTGTTATATATTGGTATATTTTGTATGCACTCATATTGCCAGGGGCAACAAACGTTCCGCCGCCCGAAGTGTAAAAATTAAGCACAGAATTATTATCTTCAAGTTGAGCGGAATAGGAGGATATCGCATTAGACGCAAGTAACTGGACTGTTTTGTTTTTGCATGTTAAATTGAAAACAAGAGGACCGCCATATCCTGTTACCACGGCATTAGTAATAGACTGCGCGTAGGCTGTCTGCGGTTGTGATGTTGCCTGAGGCTGCTGTGAATTATACGTAGTGAGCGAAATATACGAACTTAGGAATATAAGTGCAATGAATATTGCAAGGGCAAGTTCCGATATCCTTTTTTTATCCATAGAAATCATAAGATTTATTAATTGTGATTAATGTAAGATAAATAGATTATATATTAATTGCTATTTGGTGGAATAATGCCTTTTAACGATGGAGATTTTGTAAAGGTTGACTATACTGCGCGGAGGTCTTCGGACAGGAGCCTGGTTTATACGACGCTGGAGAAGATTGCAAGGGAGGAAGGTGCATATGATGCAGAAACGAAATACTCGCCGCAACTGGTGGTTCTTGGCAAAGATAGCGCTTTGAAGGGAGTCGAGAATGCGGTAAAGATAATGTCTGTGGGGGAGGAAAAGACGGTAGACATGGAACCTAAAGACACATTCGGAGAGAGGGATGATTCACTTGTAAATGTCATGCATCTTTCGGACTTCAGGAAAAAGGATATTAATCCGCAGCCAGGAATGAGGCTAGATGTTGACGGAAGAGTGGCTATAATAAAGAGCGTAAACTCGGGAAGAGTGGTCGTTGACATGAATCATCCGTTGGCAGGGGAAAAGTTGACATATAATATAAAAGTGGTTGAAAAGGTAGAGACTGATGACAAAAAGGTGGCGGCTCTCTCAGAGCATTATTCCTTAAAGCCAGATTCTGTTGCGGTCAATGGAGGCGTTGCAAAGGTGGTCTTTGGACCTAAAGTAAAAAAAGACAGTAATTATCTTATAAGTAAGGCTTCATTTTCAGAGGCCATATTCAGGTACATGAATGGCATAAACAAAGTAGTGTTCGAAGAAGAATATGAAAGGGAGAAACCTGAAACTGAAAAGAAGTAAAACCAGTATAATCCAGCGGATGATGGTCTTTAATCATTGATGTTTATTGCGTACGTGCCATTTACCTTGAATCCCAGCTTTTTGGCAATCTCTGATTTCTCAACATTTAATATGACTATATGGCCGTTCCACTTTGTGGTAAGGTTTGATGCTCCGCATAGCGGGCATATGTTTCCTTGGGCTATTATTAGTTTGCATGTCCTGCATGCCGATTCTGCCATATTTTCACCTATTTCCTTCCTCTCCTAGGCCTTTGATGTTGCCTATCCTTCTTGATTTCCTTGAGCCACTCTGGCTTTCCTAAGCCGTCAGGCCTCATTGTAAGTGCTATCTTTGCCTCGTTTATGGCGCCTTTAAAGCTTATTGAGGATACCTTTGCATATACTATGTCTCCTTTTTTGAGGCTCTTGCCGGAATTCCTTGAAACGAAGGCACTGGACTTCTTGTCATAACTTATGAAATCGCTGGCTATTTGGGACAGATGTACTAGACCGTCTATGGGACCGAGTCTCACAAAGCATCCAAAGTCTGCAAGCTCGGACACCTCGCCGACCACCACTTCCTCTATGTCAAGATTGAATACCAGTATGTCGAACTTCAGGCTGTGATGTGTTGAAGGGTCTCCGGGCATTATTAATCCATCGCTTATGTCCCTTGCATTGAATACTGCAACTATTATTCCAAGCTCCCTGTCAAGAGTCCTCTCATACTTGGATCTGAGCACTTCAAGCGCAGTTTTCTCTATGTCCTGCCCAAAATAGCTTGGTTTTATGCTTATCGTATCCTCTATAGTATGTATATAGTACAAAATCATGCACCATTAGAAGCTTTAGTGATAAATTATTGCTAGAGCAAGATATATTAGCGTTTCTCTTCAAGCGCTCTCATCTCTTCGTCTATATCATTCTTCATTTTTTTGAATTTTGATATGAAGAATATTTTGTATATAATGTATAAAATTATTATTATCAGCAGTATGAGAAAGGTCTTGAATGATACTATTATGGAATAGATTCTGCTTGAAGTTATCCTGCTTATTATAGAATTGCTTGGTATCGTGGTTGGACTGATTGCGTTTACAGGAGTTATTAGAGGGACTATATTAGATGACGCCTGCGACGGCGGTTTGCCAGGAAGGCCCCCAGAAGACGAGGATCCAGAAGATGAGGATTGCACAGTGGTTGTTTGAGGAACAATTGACGTTGTTGATACTGAGGATGTAGAGGATGTGGTAGAAATGGTGGTTGTTGAAGTTTTAGGAGCAGATGTGGTAGGAGGCAATACTGCAGTGCCTCCTGTGCCGCCGCTGTTTATTGACTGTACATTAAGCGTTGTGCCTGCAGTAAGGTTTGTATAATTGGAATTGCCGGGATTCTTGAACAAGAACGAATATGTGCCAGGGGAGCCCTGCTCAGTCCAGTGCATCACTGAATCGGTCTTTCCGAAGAGCGCTCCGTTGACGTAAAGCGACCATGCGCTCTGGTTGCCTATCGTCGGGGTGCCGGTGAATGTTATGTTCACCGCTGAATAGAAGCCTGCAGAGCCGGGATTTCCTGAAATCGTAACTTTGAGCGGGCCTTGTTCCACATCAATGGTATTGGCAACAATTATCCTTGAAGTGCCCAATATGCTTACAAGTCCGGTATTATAACCTGAAACATAAGCGAACGTATTTGTTGGATTGAAGGCTATCTGGAACGGCCCGCTGCTCCCGAAGCCAGGTATTGTATTCACTACCTGATTCGTTATGGAATTTATTACACTTACTGTATCTCCTCCATAAAAATCGTCTACATATAAGTAATTGCCGTTGAATGCCATGGTTGTAGATCCTGTTCCAGTGCTTATCTGGTTTGGAAGCAGTGTGCAAGTAGCAACATCTATTACACCTATTGTCGAATGGGGAGACGCAGGAAGTGAAACATACGCATAAGTGCCGCTTGGATTGAATGTTATAAATGCTGGCGCAGAGCCAAGGCTGATAGTATTAATCACAGTGTTAGTCGCAACATTTATCACGTTTACGGTGTTGCTTGAATGATCAGCGACATATGCTATATTTCCATTCGGGGCGAATGCCACTCCTTCAGGAGCTGAACCGGATACAATAGTATTGATAACGGTATTTGTTGCGGTATTTATCACGCTTACTGTGTTGCTTTCATAATTTGTAACATAAAGTATTGAGCCTGAAGGATTGAATGCCAGATCAAATGGAAAATTGCCCACGCCTATCGTATTTACCACGGTGTTCGTTGCAACATCTATAACGCTTACAGCGTTGCTAGGTGAAGTTATAGAACCGGTGTCTAAAACATATGCAAGAAGATTGTTTGCGGGGCTGAAAGCGACACCAAAGGAATTTGATATTATAGGTATGGAGTTGACTATGCTGTTTGTATCAGAGTCTATCACGCTGACAGTATTTTCTCCATAGTTAGTGACATATGCTACCGGAAGCGAAGGGTTGAATGCAACGCTGGCTGGCTGCGGAGTTGCTATCGAATTTACAATCACATCCGGCTCAGAAGAGGTCATGTTTCCTATTATAGTCCATAATCCGAATACAGTATTGGAGGCGCTCATTGTGTTTGCAGGATACTTTACCCCGTTGAATGAGAATACCAATGAATTGTATGAAGTCTCATTTACCAGAAGACTGAATTCCCCGCTGTCTGCAGAAGGCATTGGTATTGCCTGTGTAAGCGAATTAAGTGAAGAGATCGGGCTTTCCGTATTTATGAAGCTCCATATCCAGTTCCCAGTGTATGGCGGTATTCCGCCGGATATCGGCACGCTGAAGTTTGATACCTGCCCGTAAGTTATCGTGGAATTTGATTCGGTGTCAGGGCAGTTCTGGGATATAGGATCGATTGCATTTATCACGCAGTACGTAGCAACTGTCGCAGTTGGCATTACATTGTTTGGAGGATCGTACCTCAGCACAAAGCTGTTCCAGTATGTTATACCCACATCTGAATAAACATTCAGAAGATCATCACCAATTATGCCTAAGTAATTGCCCGTTGATGGAGGGCTTTGTATAGTTATTGATGAGCCTATAGGAGGGCCAAATACACCCAGCGGCAAAGAATTCCTGCCTATAAAAGCAGTCATTGTGGAGCCTGACAGCAGGACATCGTATTTGTACCAGGTATGTGAAACTGTAGTATCATTACCAGAAAAGATAAGATTATAGCCCTGCGCCCATACGCTGGTTGAATCAAAACCTGACGGGAAGAATCCGCCCCGGGTATCCAACCTTGCAAACTGGCCACCTCCCAGAGAGTTTGCCAATACATACACGTCGCCAAGTCCGGCGTTGTTTGTGCCGTAATTTCCGTAACTATACACCCAGAACGTAAGTATCTCATTCGAATTGAAATTTGGGACTGAGGTATATGCATAATCCCCTTCTACAGAATTTGCAAAGAATGCGTTTGATGCACCAAACTCGCTTCCGTACTGTGGCGCCGGCGTGCTGCCTACCTCGTTCGAAGCAACCTCATTCGTAGTCCAGCCGCTGAAAGAGGTTGGATTAATGTTATAGTATATAAATACATTAGCGCCATCATCGTACTGCCCGTATGTAGAGCTGAGCTGCGGTGCTTCGCCTACAGTCTGGCCGTTGAAGAAGTTCTGGGACTGCAACCCGAATCCCAGGTATATCACTGAATTTGAACTTGGAGGCAGTCCTTGAGGAAGTTTTAGCCAGTATGTGGTGTTAGTTACAGTATTTGAATTTCCGGATTCAAGCCAGCTGTTTATCACATTTCCGTTAGGATAGAAGAATTCCACATTCTGGAGGTTGCCTGCTTCGTATGGCGCGTATGCAAGGCTGTTTACATTTACCATCTGCTGGAATGAGTTTGCTGTTGCAGCGTCTTGATAGTTTGATATGCCTATTGGGACACAGTATACAACATTTGCAGGCACCGAGCCGCAGTATGATGCGCTTGCGCTTTTTAAAAATAGCAAGAGAATGATTGTTGCTGTTATGTAATGCTTGAAGCCCATGCTTTGTCCTTATAATTAAAACTTTAAATATCTTTTTATGTAAGCCACCCACCCATAAATAGTATAGGCTTCCTTGTCGAGATTAGGTGACTTTAGCCGAGAACCTTGCAATTCTCTGTATCAGGAATCTGGGCTCGTACTCTGATGAGGCATTATATACTATCCATACATATCCTGACAGGCTTGTCCCTATTGCATTTGAAGCTAAGATGGACCCTACTTCATTGGGTTGTGTAGTGGCCGGATAAAATATCCATCCATCACCTACATCAAGGGTTACAGAGTTTGTATTACCGTCTAATTCAGCCACTATTCCGTTGTTTGGAGGAAAAGTATAACCAGGGCTTTCCTGTATACTAAAAGGATAAGGCACTTGTGTTTGAAAAAATCCAATGTTTGTTGTATTCTGTGGTGTAATCCCAACTATAACATTGTATGTACCTGCACCGGCAGCCTGGCCTACAGTGAACGTAAGCACGGCGAGCGTATTTGCAGGGGTGCCGGAAGGGAGTATGTTTGTGAGAGTAATGTTGGTGCAGAGAAATTCGGATTCAGGTATGCAGCTCGTTCCGAGATTGTTGTTGCTGAAAACTCCGAGAGAGAAGAGCGCGATCAGCACGATCGCGATTATGAGTATCGCCCACCCATACGTCATCAGGTACTCCATCGCGCTCTGGAGCTTTGATATATTGGACATATATAGTTTACCTAAGCTTTCCGCCTATTGATATTGAATAGGTGTTTATTTTCATGCTTTTAAGCCTTATCTTTAATTTGTAGTCATTTGTGCATACATTTCCGTATTTGGCAGCCGCAGAGATTATCCAGTTATCAACAAAGCCCGAGTTTGGATCTGTTGTAGGATTATGCATCTTTATTGCGGCTTCTGCTGATTTTGCATATTTCCTATACTTTGAATACCTTTTAGCAAGCAATCCAATCTCCCTAAGTATACCTTTTGATATTACTGGCTTGTAGCCAAGTTGTTCTTCTACCGAATTGAATACATCTATCCCCTTTGAGAAGCCGAATATTATTGAACTTGTATCGACGATTATGTTATCCATGAAATCTGTATAGTATATTGTTCAATAATATATTAGATTTTTGCATGTTTTGTGCAGTGATTGAGGATATGGTATCGATTTATTAATTTAAGTAGGATATTCTGTAATATGAGCGTGTTCAGTTACATCAATGCAGAATCTTTTAGACTTGCGGACACAGTAGCAAATCCAGCACTTAATATGATCATGAAATATTGGGCAGAAAGCTTCTATGTCATTCTGCTTGCACTTCTTGCCTATCTTTACATCAAGAAGGATGAAAATATATTCCCGTACGCCATTTCCGTGGTAGTGCTTTATGGGATAGGGGAAATTATAAAATTAATAGTAATGGAGCCAAGGCCGTGCGCTAACCCCGATTTTTCCTGGATAAACCAAGTGGGTTGCGAGTCCGGATATTCGTTCCCTTCCAACCATGCTACTGTACTGACAGGGCTGTTCATATTTTTCAACAATTATAAGTATGTAAGAGCGGCTTACATAATATGGGTGGTAATAGTGTTGTTCGGTAGGATATATTTAGGGCAGCATTATATGACTGACGTCATTGTTGGAGCCATAATAAGCATTGCTTTCTGCTACATGATGCATAAATACAGAAAGAGGATTGACTTGATAAGCAAAAAGATACTTGTTGTATTCTCCCCTGTAACTGGCCTTATTGGTATTTGAATGAGCATAGAAAGAGTCCTTGGTAAAAACAGCACAATAACAGTAGTGGGGCTGTCAAGGGACGAGACAAAATACAGCCATATTGTGGCAAAATTCATGCAGAGAGTCGGATATAGGATAATACCTGTTAATCCGACTGCGGATGTGATACTTGGAGAAAAGGTGTACAAAAGCCTGCTTGAAATACCTGAAAATCCAGGGATAGTTGATGTGTTCAGGCCAAGTGAAGAGGCATTTGGTATAGCAAAACAGGCTGCTGAAAAAGGTGCGAATGCCGTATGGCTGCAGGAAGGAATTATAAACGAGGAAGCAAAGAAGTACGCGGAAGCTAAAGGAATTGAATTTGTACAGGATAAATGCATAATGAAGGAATACTTAAGAATTCATGGTGATTGATTTGGATTTGGACATTTATGCTGAGGAGCTCATATACAATTATGAGCATCCAAAAAACAAGGGAGTAATTGAGCATCCCAGCACGCAGTCGAGCGAAGAGAACATATCGTGTGGGGACAGGATAACTGTGTATTTAAAGATAGAGAAAGATAAGGTAAGCGACATAAAATTTGAAGGGTCCGGATGCGTGATATCAATGGGCACATCAAACATACTTGTCGGGTTCTTGAAGGGAAAGACGCTTGCAGAAATAGAGAATTTGGATAAAAACAAGCTTATAGAGATTATTAACATCGACCCAGGACCGGTTAGGATGCACTGCGCAACTCTTTCCTTGAGAGCAATCAGGAAAGCAGTGCTTGGTTACGAAAATAAGCCAATAGACGCGCAGACAAAGGAACTGTAGGAAACCCAGGCGCTTTTGCCGAATCGGATATGAAGTTTATATTGACTTTGCTTAAGCTGGTAGGAAACATCACAGGAAAGCCAGCAGTAATGCTTTATTTATTTCGATGGTAGATTTTCTGCGCTTTTTTCCTATCTAGCAGGATATCGCTGAAAACTTAATAAAAGGATTTTCTGCAAAGCCGAGTTTTGTCGGACTTCTGCCCATTTGCAAACACCAATACTTAGCTATGCTATGATCTGCTTTACTTCTTTTATGAAATCAGAAATATCTGAAGTATCGTGTGACTGTCCAAAAGACTCCTTTTCATAGCTGGAATCTGCATATGCATGTATCAGCAAATTCCTTAAAGTCCTCCTCTCCCTTACTTTGTTTATCGCTTTTTTGCTGAATTTGCCCTCGAACCTATCTATCAGTGAAGAATCATCACCACTTAGCCCAAGCTCAAGCCCCTTGTCGAGAAATGCAAGGATATCTAGCTCCACGTCGCTCACCAACTGCAGGTTCCTCTCAACCGCGCTCTTTAGCATCATATCGGAATCCTTATACGTATCAATGCTATGTGGAGCCATGGAGTCAAGGCGCTTTGCATAAAGCGTAAGATCTGACAGCTTACTCATTATTCTTTCTTTGTCAAACATTTACCAACCCATTCATGATGTTGAACCTGTATTTATAATCAGACCATCTTTTCATTATGTCTACGCTGTAATCATACAATCTGCTGCTATCCTTCACATACACTATTTTTGCTTCATTGAGCAGACGACTCTGCGCCAAAAGCGGAAGATCATTAAGTATTGAAATGTCAAAGCGTATGTCCAGCATGCCTATTTGTGAATATTTATTGAGCTCTTCAAACGAACTGCCCTTGTCATCTATCAAAATAGCAATGTCGATGTCCCTGTAGCTCGCATCTTTCCTTGTATAGCTTCCAAATAAAAGAACAGCAATTACATGCCTGTCCTTCTCGGCCTCTTTTATTATCGCATGGATCCTGCTCTTTATTGTATCCTGCATCCTGAGCCATTGCACTATTGCTTCTTCCACTGCCTTGCTTATTGAGCCCCTGCCATAGCCAAACCTCTCCATCGCAGTCTCCCTAAGCTTCGCGTCGACGTTATCAGCTATATAAATCTTTGTTTCTGCCATATTAATATCTTTAGGGATAAAGATATTTATATATTTCTATAGGTCATAGAAATGAAGTCAGAGAGCCCAGCAGTATAATAAAAAAGAAACAATCTAGATTATTAATGGAAATATAAAGAAAAGATTAAATGCCTAAACAAAGGAACTGTAGACTATAACATTAACTTTATTTGAGAGCGGATTTATGATCCTAGCCTTGGCCTCTTGTTTTTAAGCATGTACAGGACTGCAATGATTATTATTATGATGATTATGATTACTGCGATAAGCAACACACTCGATGTTGAAGATGGAGTCGGCTGAGCAGCGGCAGTTGTAGGAAGCAACGTAGACACTGCTGAAGCGTTTGAAGGCGTTTTTGGCGCAGTATGGTTCTGCTCCATTATTGCTACAACGGGATCTGCAGGCATGCTGAATGAGACTGTGCATGATGTTGCATTCACAGTGAACGGAGATATTGCGTCCCACGTACCGTTCTCGAGAATGAAAGGCCTTATGTTTGCTGCAGGTATATTGCAAGGATAGCTGTATTTTACGTTTATGTGATTAACTACTGTCGCATTGGATGTGATGTTCGTAGCTGAAAGCTTTGTGAAGCCGATGAGGGCGTTCGGAGAGAGCGCAGTAACGTTTATTGCAAGCAGCTTTGCTGTTGAATTTGAGGAGCTGTTCGATACAAGCTCAATCGTGACTCCTGTGTTGCTGAAGTTTATCTGCTGCGATGCTCCATGCGTCAAGTTAACTGTCTGATTGAGCGAAGTTGATGGAGGCACTGTAGTTACCACTGTTGATGGCGTGGTAGTTGGAGCAGTTGTAGGTTGAGTCGTTGGAGGAGGGGATGAAGATGAGACTGCAGATCCTCCGGTGCCGAGCGATCCGACCTTCAGCGTGGACGTAAGCGATGATGAGGTGTAGTTTGCGTTTCCGGGATTGGTGAATGTGAATGAATATGTGCCGGGTGAGCCCTGCTCAGTCCAGTGCATCACTGAATCGGTCTTTCCGAAGAGCGCCCCGTTGACGTAAAGCGACCATGCGCTCTGGTTGCCTATCGTCGGAGTTCCGGTGAATGTTATATTCACCGCAGAATAGAAGCCTGCGAAGCCGGGGTTGCCTGATGAAGTCGCAGACAGCAAATCGTTCGATTCTACTACCACGGTGTTTGTCACCTGCGGCACTGAATAATAGATTGTGGTTCCGGTGTCAGTGACTATCACATTGAATACGTAGTTTCCAGGTATTGTGTTTGAATTTAGCGTATTTGTCGATGAAAGAGTCGATGGTGAAACTGTGTTTTGCGCCTCTGCGTTGTTGAGCGTGAATGCGTATATGAAATTGCCAGTTCCGCTTCCTCCTGTGACTGCTGCCGTAGTGATTACAGAGTTTCCGTAAAGTATTGAGTTTGTGACGATTCCTGATCCTGTCTGAACGGTGAGGGAAACAACTGGAGTTGAATATGCGACTATTTGCGAAGAATGGAGAGAGTTCATTGTAACAGAAATAGATGCATGATCAGAAACGAATACGTTTGACACAAGCGTGTTTCCTGCATTTCCCGTTGCCTGCCAAAGGAATGAGTTCGATGATGTAAGCATGTTAGCCACCTGTATGTTAGTAATGCTGTTGTATACGATGAAGTTGTAGGTGTATGGAAGCGTACCTCCAGTATCGTATGCTGCGAAATTTACGTATTGTCCTGTGTCTACGAGCGTGTTGGATGCGGAGATTGTCGGGGTCTGAAGCACTGAATTGACTGTGATTGTGGATGTATGCAACGAGTTCACTGTCACTGAAGTTGATGCGCTGTCCGTTACGAATACGTTTGCCACAATTGTGTTTCCTGCAGATCCCGTTGCCTGCCAGAGGAATGAGTTCGATGATGTAAGCATGTTTGCGACCTGTATGTTAGTAATGCTGTTGTATACGATGAAGTTGTAGGTGTATGGAAGCGTACCTCCAGTCTCGTATGCTGCGAAATTTACGTATTGTCCCGCATCTACGAGCGTGTTGGATGCGGAGATTGTCGGAGTTGATAAGTCCGGATTTACTTCTATGGTATTTGATATTGAATTGGAGACGAATGGAGTTGAGGTGCCGGTGTCTGTTGCAATGATGTTGAATGTCTGGGCTCCCTGAACAGGTATGTTGGAACCGAAGGTTATCGTTCCTGAAAATCCGGCAGGCTCTATGATCGTATTTACTACAGTGCCTCCATTCATCAGGTTTACAGTAAACGGACCGGTGCCTCCGGAAAGAATGGTGTTGTATGTTACGTATTGTCCAGAATCAAGCATCACATTGGACGGAAGAGGCGTGGTCGAAGAGGGGGCAGGATCTATCGTTATAGTGTTGGACAGTGTCACGGTGTTGCTTCCATAATAGTAAAGGTTGGTGCCGTTGTCCTGAGCAAACCCGTAGAGTGTCCATTGACCATAGATTGTATTTTGACCTGTACTTTCAGAATATGTAATTCCATTGAATGTATATGTTAAAGTGTTGCTGCTTACTGCGTCTGTTGTTAATTGCGTTAAACCTGAAGACGGAATTTCCTGCAACGATGTTTCAGGGAGATTCCCAATTAGGTATACTTGATCTGGGGCAGCTGAAATATATGCAAAAGCGCCAGAGGGGTTGAAAGCCACACCATTTGGATTAGTATTACTTATAGTAATTGTTTGACTCACGGTATTTGTGGCCACATCAATTACATTTACCTCACCTGCATTGAGTGTTACGTAGGCGAGGGTGCCGGAAGGATTGAAGGCTACATCTATTGGAGAAGAACCTACAAAGATTGTATTGACTACTGTATTTGATGATAGTTGAATTACGCTTGCTGTGCTGCCACCTTGGTTTATAACATAGGCGAGGGTGCCAGAAGGATTTATTGCTAAAGCGTATGGATTAGAACCTACATTGATGGTATTTACTACTGCATTTGAAGCCACATTTATTACACTTACTTCGTTGTTGTAATAGTTTGTGAAATATACTAACGTGCCGGAAGGATTGAAGGCTACGCCATAAGAAGGAGCACCTACATTAATGGTATTTACCACTGTGTTTGTAGCTACATCAATTACATTTACTAGGTTAGTATTATACGACCCAGTATATACTAGAGTGCCGGAAGGATTGAAGGCTAAGTCTCCTTGAACATTTTGTAGGATAGTATTAATTACTGTGTTTGTAGCAAGGTCAATTACGTTTACTGTACCTAATTGCGAAGAGACGTATGCAAGGGTGCCAGAAGGATTGACGGCTAGGCCATCAGGCTTCGTTTCATAGATAGTATTTACCACACTATTTGTAGCAACATTTATTACGTCCAATTCATATGAGCCAGGAGCAAGAACATAGGCGAGGGTGCCGAAAGAATTGAAGGCTACGGTACTTGGAGTAGAACCTATAGTAATGGAATTCAAAACATTATTATTTACTTCATTTGAAGTTATCCAGCTCCACTGCCCGGAATACGGACCTCCGGATCCGCCGCTCACTGCGGTGTTCGCGACGGATATCTGGCCGACGTCTATTATCGTGTTGGAAATAGTAAAAGAATTGTATGCCGCAGAGAACTGCGCTGCATGCGAATAGCTCGAAAATACCAGGAACGAGAAAAGGGCAAGGAGCGAGAACCGAATGTAGCTGTAAGAATCCATATTTGATCTGCATTCCTTTGTTTTATAATATTAATAAACGTTGCCCACCCTCCGCAAAATATCCTCAAATAAACGCATTTCATGCAGAAATTAGGGGGGCGCAGAACACCCAAAGCTGAACTGAATATAGTCTTTGACATTCAGGAACGGTTTTGCAACGAGATACTGGACCGCCGAAGCGCTGATGAATGATTTACAGTGATTTCATTCGTCTTCTGGGAGGTCTGAAGATTCTTCTTCAGGCACATCCCCCTTTCCTATTACCTCTATCTTGCCGTACTTGCCCGTTGAAAGCTGCGGATTCCCCTTGAACTCGCCAACATATCCTTTTGATATCTTTACCTTGTCTCCGACATTCACAGATTCGATGTCCTTTCCCCACAGGGATAGCGTTATCGTGCCTGTATCGTCTTTGAGCACTGCACTTGCAACATTGAGCCTTTTTCCGTATTTTGTTATGACTTCTCTTGGTTCCTGCTTCTCTACAACAGTCGCTTCAAGTTCCACGTCAGAGGATCCTGCTTTAAGGTCACTTATATTCATATTATCACTGATTTCGAAATTATATGCTTCATAAACTATATTAATCTTAACCTTGGAAAAGGCACTGCCGGAGCCAGACAGGATCATGCAGTTTTATATGCATTGGAGCAAAAATCAAGCAGTTTTCTTATAGTGCCAGACACCTTGATTGAATATAACCCTATGCTTTTGCCGTCAAGCTTTTTTATGAATGAAAGGGCAAGTATTATGTCGCCTTCGTGGCCCCTGTTTACGCGCATTATGAAAACTGATTCATTGAATTGGAGCATGATTTTCGGGGAGGCAATCGAATATCCTATCTCGCCTATCTCCTTTTTTATTGCGTTGGATATTTGCAACGCATTCTTCATCGGACTTGTTGCTTCGGATGACTCTATAAGCAAATACCTGTTTTTGTACTTAGTTATCATATCTCGTCGACCTTGAGCAGTTCTATTATGCTGTTGCCTTTGGTTATGAATCTTGAAAGCTCATCAAGCTGCACCCTGGAAAGGAGCTGCTCTTTTGAGCTAGCGAGCGACACAATCCTTACCTTCGCCTTTAACTTATGTGCTGCAACGGCAATCTTCCTGGCTTTCGCCGCGGCATAATTCCTGTCCGTTCTTTCATCAATGATTTCAGAAGCGGGTATAAATAAGATCTTGTCCGAATCGGCTATCTTCTCTATGGCATTTTTATTTAGTTCAAAACCCGCAAATATTGCGCCTGCAACGCTGCTTTCCCTTATTGCAGATATTATGGTTCCTGGATTTTCGCTGCGGATTATTGATGGGATTTGGGGACCTGGCATTTTGGATGCGATAGCTATGTCAGTGCCTTCAACAAGCGCCTTGGAGAACCCGAGCCTTTTGAAAAGCGCATCATCAGCATTGAAACGCACTATGTCTGCATATCTCATGCCATCCTCTCCTTCAGCTCATTAATTAGCCTGCTTATAGCAGTATTTATGTTTTCCTTTGCAGGGCCGTATGCGCCTGCAGCACACGGATGGCCTCCGCCGTTGCCATTCAGTTCGCTGCCTGCCCGCTGCATGATTGCACCAAGATGTATGCCCAACTTTTTATCAAGATTGGGCTGCATCCTTGATGATATTGAAGCTTCATTCTCCTTTACGGACCAGAAAACGGCTATGTCAGCGCCTATATTCAACGCCATTTCGGCAACGCTGTTTGGATGGGATGCGGATTTGCCATACACAAGGACATATTTTCCCACCTCTTCCACCGTTGCCGTTTTTATATCGAGAATAGACAGATATCTTATGTTCTCAGGTATATTTTTCCCCGACTCAGCGACAAGATCCTGATACCTTTTGCCTGATAGCGGGATAAGTTCGGACATCTGCATGAAGGTGTGTGGAGTGGCATTCCTAAGCCCCGCAGAGTCAGCTATTATCCCGTACAGAAGAGTCAGAGCAATCTTCCTGCCAATATTCACATTCAGGCATTTTAGCACATCGTATATTATGCTTGAAGTAGAATTGTATTCCTCGGAATTGAAGATGCTTGAATTTAGCGGGATTGACTTTGGGGCTATATGGTGGTCTATGAACAGAATCTCGCTTTTGCTTGATAATATGGTTTCCTTGAAATTGGAGAGGGAATTCAGGGTGTTTGCATCGAGGACTATCACCGCGCTGCCGTTCCTTATGGATTTTTTGATGCGCTTGCCGTAGTAGAGCCTGCTTACCATGTTCTGCGCGTTCCTTGTTATGAAATCAGGAGTAGCTATATCCGCATCTGCCAGGTATTCCGACAGCGCGAGAGCTGAAGCGACGCTGTCCCTGTCGCCTACAGAATGGAAGGTTATGGTCACGCTTTTATCTTTATAGTTTTTGATTATGCCACAGAGCCTTGGAAGGTCGAGGAATTCATCCACTCCGCTCACTCGATTCCCTGCTGAGATCCTTGTGCCGATTTATATATCTGGGTTATCTTCTCGCTTAAGGCTTTCTCCCTTGCCTTTATGTCGTTGTATTGCTTGGTTACGGACTGGATTCTTGTGTTGGAAAGCTCCACCCTATCCTTCACGTCGCTTGACGCCTTGTCCTTGGTCGTTTCCACTATGACTCCTCCGACGCTGATATATACCTTTCCTGTCGACTTCTCCAGCTCTGACGACGCCCTCTCAAGCTCGGATTTTTGCGCCTTAAGCTGCTCAAGCTGTATTGCGTACAGCCTGAGCTGCTCCTGTACCGACTGATAGTCCTTTATCATTTTTTCTATATCTTGCGGATTTTGCTGGTCTGGCATAAAATCATCCAAAAATGGCTTATTATTTTTCCACAGATAAAGATATATAATGTATTTGCAAAAGGATATGCTGCCCGACATGGGTTTTTAAATTTTCAGCGTACTAGAATATGCAGCAAGCATTTGCATTTCTTGAGGCCTATGGAAATCAATGAAGCGTCGCTTATAGAGAATGAGGTCACGGTAAGGAATCTGAGGCTTACCGATGAGGTGCTGCAGACGAAGAGATCTGAAATAAGGTGGCTTGCACTGGCCCTTGGCATAATAAATCCAGGCGAATCAAGGTTGAGCTCTCTGGCAGTGCTTGATGCGCTGATCTACTTCCAGTTTGTGAAGCTGGCAGATCCGACTGTAAAGGAGCTGACAGAATACATCAAGGCAAACTGGGAGGAGATAAACGAGAAAACGCTCAGATATCATCTCCTCAGGATGAAGAATATGGGATTCATAGCAAACTCTTCGGGCAGATTTTATTTCAAGCCGCCGCAGACCGGGAACAGGTACGACCCTGACAATTGGGCCATGCATATATTTGAATCTAACTATACAGATATAGCAAGCAAGATAAGCAAAGTAATAAAAGACGTGAAATCTAAATCAGTGATTGGATGAAAATAAAAGAAAGATATTTGTGGGCATTATTTGTGGCGGCGGTCCTGATAGCTGCAGCATACTTCAGGTTCTATTACCAGCCGGGATTGTACATGAAGGTAGTTATGTATAAGCAGAGCGCAGTCATATTCCCCTATCAATCGGTTTCTGTGCCGATAAACATCACCAACACAGGTTCAGCTGAAATAGACAACATGAGCTTTGGATTATACCTTAACGGAAATAGCACGCAAATATACAAGGTGATACTGCCTGCTGGAAGGAGCGTGACCGTATTTTATAATTTCACCCCGGCGCACAGCGGAATTTACAACATATCGTTCATGGCTGACCCAAACAACTTCTATAATATACAGGATAGGCAGGAGGCGCACTCTTATGTTGACCTTGCAGTTTCAAACAGCATACCCGCAAAACCGTATGAATACTTCAGCGACAACGGACTTATTGGAGAGAACAATGCAAGCATGACTCCGTTTGGGTACGAGGTAGCGCTTGCACTGTACGAAAACCGCACCGAGGGAATAACCTCCGCAAGCACCGTATCAACGGGCCTGCTTGCACCGAGCAGCTCCGCACTGCTCAACAGTGAAATAATATACCCTGCAATGTACGTTTATTCAAAATACATTGGAGACGTCGCCGTGGCTAGCGGCTACTATAAAAATTACACGCTGGTGTCCATGTGGATAAAAGGGCTCCTCACGCCGAGCGCAATACAGGACATAGCCGTTGGAAAAGGATTGAACACGACAATAAGGAATAATGTCAGCATAATAAAACTGGGTGGAAACGCCACTCTGTGCAGCTTCTATGCGGGGGGATGGCTGCAAAACCTTGCACTTATACCTAATAACCCAAATGAGAAAAGTGGAAGCTGCTACTCGGCGCTCTCGGTAGATAATGGCAGCTTCAAGAACAACAGCCCATATTACATGCTCAAAACAAGCAATTATTCAATATTTGATTATTCAGGTTCGTTTGGCAACCTGAGCTATGCCGGATCGTTGGCGGGAATCAACGGGACGATATATTATGAAAGCATTCTCAGGGGACCGAATCTCAGCAATGAATGCACCGGGCAAATATTCAACATCAGCAATAGCTCATACTGCAGCTCAAGATATATCGAACCGGGAAACACGCTGCTCACCGAAAGCGGAAGGCTCGTCGGAAACTACAGCTTAAACGTATGGACGCTATCGAACATTACTGACTTTGCGAGGTCTTACAACCAGGGGCTCGGGCTCCTTGGAAGCTATAATGCAATAGGCAACAGAATAAGATTTGTTTCGGTATACGCAAACTCGTGCTCGCTGGAAGGCAATCTCACGTGCTTTAATGAAAGCTTCAATTATAACAAACTTTCATTGATGGTACACAATGGGAATGTCGCACCTGTTACACTGACGGGCATACAGTGCTACAATTCCGGAAGCGCGGTGGAGAAGACGCTTGGAATCACGCTTCATGAAGGTGAAAACGCAAGCATATCCACAGAATGCTACTCTAACGGCACCGTAATATCCGGATACCCTATAGGATTGGGGCTTATACTGCGGCTTAATTACACAGAATATGGGAGACCGATGTCTGCTCTAGGATATACTTATATACCATGATGCAACTGTCACGCTTATGACTCCTTACGAATTGTTCCTCACAAGATTCAAAGATTTTACAGAGGTGCAGAAACTTGTTATAGGCCCGCTTGAGGAGGGCTCGAACTGCATGATAACCGCACCGACAGGAAGCGGGAAGACCGAGGCGGCGTTATTGCCCGTATTCAACAGGATTGTAAAATCAAAATCAAATGGAGGTATAATTGCAATATACATAACCCCTCTTCGGGCGCTTAACAGGGACCTGATAAAAAGACTGGAGTGGATGGGATCGGAGCTGGGGATAGCGTTTGCGGTAAGGCATGGGGACACCTCACAGAGCGAAAGAAGGAAGCAGTCAAAATCCCCACCGCAGCTGCTCATAACTACGCCGGAGACGATACAAAACATACTGCTGTCGAAGCGACTGCGGAGCTCGCTGAAAAACCTGAAGACGGTGATAGTAGATGAACTGCACGAATTATATTGCAACAAGAGGGGCGCGCAGCTCTCGGTGGCCCTTGAAAGGATCGAGGAGCTTTCAGGAGAATACCAGAGGATAGGTATCAGCGCCACCATAGGCGACCTTGATGAGGCATCCAGATTCATGTTCGGGGCGCGCAAATTCAAAATAATATCGTCGAAAATAGAAAAGAAGCTGGACATAGACATAGAGATGCCGACCAAGCCTCCTGCGGATGACAAGGAGTTCAGGATGCAGTTTGGGCTTGACGTGAAAGCCTATGCAAGGCTTATGAGGGTAGGAGAGCTCATAAGGGATTCAAAAGCTACTCTTGTATTCGCCAATACGCGGCAGGCAGTGGAATCTGTTGGGAGCAAGCTCTTATACATGAACAAAAGTCACGGATTCGGGAGCATAGGGATACACCACGGCTCCATAGACAAGAATGAGAGGGTTGTGACGGAGAACATGTTTAAGTCCGGATCAATCAAGGCACTCATAGCCACAAGCTCGCTTGAGCTCGGAATAGATATAGGGCAGATAGACCTTGTAGTGCAATACGGATCTCCAAGGCAGGCTGCAAGGCTTGTGCAAAGAGTTGGAAGGGGAGGGCATAGCCTTGACAAATTATCCAGAGGAAAGGTAATAACACATGATGAGCTTGACTGTCTTGAAGCTGCGGCTGTAGCAGAATCTGCGCTGTCGATGAAACTTGAAAAGAACCCGGTGGAGAAGAACGCTCTTGGAGTTCTTGCAAACCAGATATGCGCAATGTCACTGGAGTACGGCAGCATGGAACTCGGTGCGATGGCCGCGATAATACGCAGATCCTATGTCTACGAGAGTCTGACGGATACGGAACTCGGCAGGGTGCTGAAGCTCGCTTCAGAATTGAAGCTGATAAGACATGACGGTTCCAAAATCTACGCGGGACCCAGGGCTAGAAAATATTTCATAGGAGCGATAAGCGTGATACCGGACACGGTAAAATTTGTTGTGAAAGACGCAATGGAGAATAAGATAATATCCACTCTTGATGAAGAATTCGTGTCCAATTATATTGAAGAGGGATCGGTATTCATAACCAAGGGGCTGCCATGGAAGACCATAAGCGTAGAGGAAAATATGATACTGGTTGAATCGTGCGACGATGTAAGCGCGTCGGTTCCGGACTGGGACGGCGAGGACATACCGGTATCGATGAAGATAGCGGAAAAGGTGTGGTCATATCTCAGCCATGATGCAAATATGGAAAAGCCGGGCTTGGAGAGGAATGCTGCGGAGGCTGTATCAAGATTCATAAAATCGAACAGGAATTATTTCATACCAAGTGAGGACAGGGTGCAGATAGAGGAGTTGGAGAACTCCGATATAGCGTACCTGCCTTTGGGCAAGAAAGCGAACGAATTTTTGGCACGGTGCCTTTCGATAATTGCATCGTCGTACGCAGGCGGAAAGGTGAATGCGAAGGCAACGCCTTATTCCGTAATACTGGATTACAGCGACGTTGTGAAAAGGCCGGACGCAAGGAGCATATTCGATGCCCTGAAAAACATGGACGTTGAAGGAAGATATTTTATCTCGGATTCTGACATTTTCAGGTATAAATTCATACAGTCGGCGAGGCTCTTCGGCGCCATTGACAAAGGAGCAACTGTCACAAGGAGCATGGCAAACCGCATAATAGAGTTTTATGCGGACTCTCCGATATCGGACGAGACGTTTAGGGACCTTTACAAGAACTATTTCGACATCGACGTGGTAAAGGCATTTATGGGAAAACTCAGGGAAGGGAGGATTTCCGTGGAGATATGCAAAAAAAGCCGGTCGCCAGTAGCGATGCTCATGCTGAATTCAGTTTACAAGTACGGGGAGCTGCTGTCAAATCAGGGGGGCGATAGGATAGCGGAAAGGATGTTTGAAAAATTCGAAGGACGCAGTGTTAAGATGCTCTGCACATATTGCTCTCATGTATTTAATGAAAAGATTGCACTTGACAGGGAGGCCAAAATATACTGCCACTCATGCAGAAGCCCGATGATAGTTAATTATGATGAAAAATATGAAGCGCTTGTAAGGAAAAGGATATCCGGCAAGACGATGAACAGAAATGATGCAGATTTGTATAAAAGGATGATGCGTGAAGTGGGCCTTGTCGACGCTTACGGAGGGAGGGCAATAGCGGCATTGTCTGTATACGGCATCGGGATTGAAACTGCTGCAAGATTGCTGAAGTACATAAGAAGCGATTACAGGTTGTTCTTTGCGGACATAACAGAAGCGCAGAAAAATTTCATAAAAAACAAGAAATTCTGGAAGATCGACTGATATCCCTACTGCGCTTCGTCAAGCACTATCGCGTCTACTATCTGAGTGCCAGGGCCGAGGTGCATCAGCCTTACGCCGCTTGCAGCCCTTCCGGTGACCCTGATCTCGTTTGTGGGAAATGTGATTGATATGCCCATGGAATTAATGAGCACCACATTCTCGGGCCCTTTTATAAACAACGATTTTACTACGTTGCCCGTCTTTTCGTTTACCCTGAGGTTAATGACTCCCCCTCCGCCTCTCTTCTGTTCCCTGTATTCGCTCGCTTCTGTTATTTTACCATATCCTTTCTCTGTGACTGCAAGGATGCTGCCTGACTCATTCGTAGATATTATGTTGCTTGAGGAGTCTCCTTCGTGAAGCCTTATGCCCCTGACGCCCATGGCATTCCTTCCGG
Organism: Microcaldota archaeon; assembly: GCA_021803425.1. Lineage (GTDB taxonomy): Archaea > Micrarchaeota > Micrarchaeia > Micrarchaeales > CABMGC01 > JAJZNA01. The sequence goes on from JAJZLN010000020.1 coordinate 58,309, forward strand.
TGTACCTGAGATCTGATTCCTTGAACTTTATGGACTTGCCCTTCTTCGTAGATATTATAAGGTATTTTTCATTGGAGCATACTATCACGTCCTCGATCCTGTCATCTTCAACGAGATTTAGTGCACGTATGCCATTTGACCTTGGCTTTGAAAACAGCTCGGCTCTTACTTTCTTCACCATGCCTTTTGATGTAAGGAAAATCAGTTTCGAATTTGAGAAAACGCCGACATTCAGTATATTAATTATCTTTTCTTCCTTTACATCTACAAGATTAACTATCGCCTTGCCTTCCGAATACCTCCCGCCTTCTGGTATATTATACGCCTTGACCCAATACGCCCTGCCTTTGTTTGTTATGCCTATGATAAAATCCTTGTTGTTGCATGTGAGCACCTGCTTCACATAGTCGCCTTCCTTAAGATTTATTGATATTATTCCCTTGCCTCCCCTGCCCTGCTCCTTATAGTTGCTTATCGCAAGCCTCTTCACATAGCCACTGTTTGTGAGTATTACGGTTACCTTTTCGTTGCTTATCATATCCTCGTCAAGGATCTTATCTTCTTCCTCTGAAAATACTATTTCCGTCCTTCTTGGGGTGCCGAATCTTTTTTTGATATCGGCAGTCTCTTCCTTTATTATGTTATTTATCGCCTGCGGGCTCCCTATCACCTCTGAGTAATATTTTATGCTCTTTGCAAGCTCGTCCTTCTCTGCTGCAAGCGTGTTGTTTTCAAGATGAGTAAGCCTGCTCAGCTTCATCTCCAGTATTGCATTGGACTGCTTCTCTGAAAGCCCGAATCCGGTGATGAGCTTCTGCCGTGCTTCGCCTATTTCAGAGCTTGATTTTATCATTGAAATTATGCGGTCTATGTTTTCTATGGCTATAAGCAGCCCTTCAACTATATGTAGCCTGTTCTTTGCAATCTCAAGCTCGTACCTGCTCCTCCTGAGAATTACCTCGACCCTATGCGCCAGAAAAGTATCCATTATCTGGAGAAGATTCAGGCTCTTGAGGCTCTTGCCTATCACTGCAAGATTTATCAAGGGGAACGTCACCTGCAGCTGCGTATACTTATAGAGCATGTTTAGGATCTGTTCTCCGCTGCTGCCTTCCCTAAAGTCTATGATTATCCTTATTCCCTGTTTGTCGCTTTCATCCCTTATGTCTTTTAGACCTACAATCTTTTTGTCCTTGGCGAGCTCTGCCATGGTCTGCATCAGGGTCGACTTGTTGACATTATACGGTATCTCAGTTATTATTATCCTTCTATTCTTCTCGTCGGTAGCCGCCTTTGCCTTGATTGTCAGCTGGCCCCGCCCGTATTTATACCCGTTATAGGCATTCTGCGACATCACGGCAATGCCTCCAGTAGGAAAGTCTGGGCCCTGTATTATCTTAAGAAGATCTTCAGCCGTGCATCCCTGATTGTCTATTTTATGTATAATTGCATCGCATATCTCGGAAAGATTATGTGGAGGCATGCTCGTTGCGACCCCGACAGCTATGCCCATTGCTCCGTTGACAAGCAAATTGGGTATCTTTGACGGCATCACTACAGGCTCGCTTTCGGTGTTATCGAAATTAGGGATGAAATCGACCGTACCTTTGTCCAAGTCATCAAGCATCGCTTCGGCAAACTTCGTAAGCCTCACTTCAGTATACCTTTGCGCCGCTGGCGGATCCCCATCTATTGATCCCATATTTCCCTGGCCTTCCACAAGAAGATTGCGCATCGAAAAATCCTGCGCCATGCGCACCAATGCGTCATATACGGCCATGTCGCCATGCGGATGATATTTTCCGAGAGTTTCTCCGACGATCCTCGCGCTTTTCTTGGTTGGCTGATCATGCGTATTTTTGAGCCCGTGCATTGCATACAGTATCCTTCTCTGGACGGGCTTCAAGCCGTCCCTTGCGTCGGGTATTGCCCTGCTTATTATGACGCTCATTGCATAGGCTATGTAACTTGACTGGAGCTCTTCTTCAAGTGAAATTGGAAATATTTCTTGCATATTAGTGCCCCATTATTTCATATATCGAGGGATTTGACCTGTTCCGCATGCTCGTGCAGGAATTTTCGCCTTGGAAGGACTTCTATGCCCATGAGTATCTTGAATAATTCCTCCGCCCTCTGGGAGTCGGATATTGTTATTTTCTTTAACCTCCTGTTTTCCGGATTCATTGTCGTTTCCCAGAGCTGCGTCTCGTTCATTTCTCCAAGGCCCTTATATCTTTGCAGGCTGTCCAGCTCGCCTAGTTCGGCGCGCTTCAGTTCGAGATCCTCATCGCTGTAGCAATAATATGTGGACTTGCCTTTCGTAATCTTGTAAAGCGGCGGCATTGCTGCATACACATTTCCGTTCTCTATTATTTTCTTCATGTACCTGTAGAAAAACGTGAGCAGGAGGGTGCGTATATGGCTGCCATCAACATCCGCATCTGTCATTATTATTATCTTATTGTACCTGAGGCCTTCTATATTGAATGACTCGTTTATACCAGTGCCGAACGCCGTTATCAGGGTCTTGATCTCGGCATTGTCGAATATCTTTTCAAGGCTGGCTTTTTCCACATTAAGTATCTTTCCTCTTAATGGCAATATGGCCTGCGTATTTTTATCGCGGCCCTGCTTGCTTGAGCCGCCTGCGCTCTGCCCTTCCACTATGAAAAGCTCTGCTTTCTCAGGATCATCTATTATGCAGTCCGCAAGCTTGCCCGGAAGAACCGCGCTGTCGAATATTGATTTCTTCCTTGCCATCTCCCTCGCTTTTTTTGCGCTCTCCCTGGCATTCGCAGCAGACATTATCTTTTCAACTATTGATCTCGATTCCTGTGGGTGCTCTTCCAAGTACCTTGAAAGAAAAGAATATACAATTCCCTCGACAGCGCTTTTTACGTAAACATTGCCAAGTTTGCCTTTCGTCTGCCCCTCGAATTCAGGATTCTGCATTAAAATGCTCAGCACTGCAGTAAGCCCCTCCCTAGTATCCTCGCCGGTTATCCTGACTTGTGATTTTGAGTTCATCTTATTCTTGTCGATATAATTTAATATCGCCCTAGTAACTGCGGCATGGAATCCTGTAAGGTGCGTGCCGCCTTCCCAGGTCTTTATGTTGTTCACGAACGCCTCGGTCTTCTCTTCGTATGAGTCAGTATACTGGATCGCAAATTCGATCATCATGTTGTCTGCCTGTTTCTTTGAATGCATCACTTCGGTTATCGGAGTGGCTTCTTTGTTTATGAATTTTATGAAATCGCGGATGCCGTTGGCTGACTCGAATGTTTCTTCTTCATGCGCCCCAAATCTGTCATCAACAAATATTATTTTAAGTCCAGGATTGAGGAAGGAAGTGTATCTTATCCTATCCTTCAGCAATGTGGAATCGAATGTAGACACGCTGAAAATCTCGTTGTCCGGCTTAAATCTGATTGTGGTGCCGGTCTCTTGCGAATCTCCTACAATCTCAAGACCGGATGACGGAAGACCTTTGCTGAAGCTCTGTTTGTACACATGTCCATGCTTTCTCACCGTAACCTCAGTATACTTGGATAGGGCATTGACTACCGTAAGGCCCACGCCATGTAGGCCTCCTGACACTTTGTATACATCATTATTGAATTTGGCTCCTTTATGGAGGGTTGTCATTATCACCTCCAAAGCGCTCTTTTGGTACTTGTCCATCATGCCGACGGGGATGCCCCTGCCATCGTCGCTGACTTCGGCAATGTCGCCGTCAGCATCCTGAAAAAGAGACACCTTTATTGTCTTGCAAAAGCCTGCTGCAGCTTCATCAACTGCATTATCTATTATTTCATAGAGAAGATGTATCACTCCTGAAGCTCCGGTGGAGCCGATATACATTGACGGTCTTTTCCTTATGCCCTGCGCACCTTCAAGCACTATGATTTTTGAGGCGTTATATTCGTCAGTCTCGGTTTCCATGTAAATCGTTGTAAATAGTCATTATACCTGTGTTTTAAAGAAATATAAACCTTCTCGGGCAGATTTGTCGTCGCAAATATTACGACGATAGAGTGCGGTTGGTAACCTAAATAATAGTTTCTGTGCATATATTAAAATGCATTGTAGTGAGGGCTGTGGAGAAGGAAAAAATCATAATAATAGGTGCTGCAGGAAGGGACTTCCATACATTTAACGTATTATTTAGGGGGGATGCAGAAAAGGAGGTTGTGGCTTTTACCGCAGCGCAAATACCGTACATATCAGACAGGATATATCCTCCGGAGCTAAGTGGAAAATTTTATCCTGAAGGCATAAAGATATATGATGAAAAGGAGCTTGCGCATCTGATAAAGAAGAATAAGGTTGAAAAATCTGTTTTGGCGTACAGCGACCTCCCTTACCAAACAGTGATGGAAAAGGCAAGCCTAGTTAATTCCCTAGGTTCTGACTTTGAGCTTATCGCACAGGAAAAAACCATGATAAAATCGACAAAGCCCGTAATAGGAATATGCGGAGTCAGAACTGGAGTGGGCAAAAGCCAGACAGCGCGATACGTATCGAAACTTGTGAAGAAATCCGGGTTAAATGCAGTAATAATAAGGCACCCCATGCCGTATGGGGTGTTGAAAGAGCAGATAGTGCAGAAATTCACAAAACTCTCCGACCTTGACAAGTATAATACTACGATAGAGGAAAGGGAGGACTACGAACCCCATATAAAAAACGGGTTCACGTTATTTGCGGGCGTAGATTATGAAAGGATACTAAGGATGGCCGAAAAAGAGGCCGATTTGATAATATGGGATGGCGGTAACAACGATGCACCATTCATAAAAACGGATCTCCTCATAGTAGTTGCGGATCCGTTAAGGGCCGGGAACGAACTTACGTATTATCCCGGAGCCACTGTGGCCAGAATGGCGGATATGCTGCTGATAAACAAGGTAAATTCTGCAAAACCAGAGGATGTTGAAAGAGTAAATGCCGCATTGAACAGCATAAATGGAAGGGCGGATATAGTGCTCTGTGATTCTATAATAAGCGTGGACAATCCGCGGATAATAAAAAACAGCAGGGCGCTTCTTGTCGAAGACGGCCCCACCATAACCCATGGAAACATGAAATTTGGAGCGGCTACCATAGCCGCAGAGCAATATGGGGCATCTTCCATAGTAAACGCAAAGAAATATGCCGTGGGCACGATAAAAGACACCTTTTTGAAATATCCGTCACTGGATGCGGAGCTGCCAGCCATGGGCTACAGCGTAAAACAGATAAAAGACCTTGAAGCGACAGTGAATGCGGCGGATTGCGACATAGTGATATCGGCGACTCCGACAGACCTCAGAAGACTGATAAACGTTGACAAGCCGATAGTGCAGGTATATTATGAACTTTCGCCGAAAAGCGCGGCGCTTGACAGGAAAATAGAAGGATTTATAAAAAAGGCAAAGAAATAATATTGTGCCACAGTACTTATGGACCCGTAACTCAGCTTGGTCAGAGTGGCTGGCTCTTAACCAGCAAGTCGAGGGTTCAAATCCCTCCGGGTCCGTTGATCTTCATTCAATGGCATACTGGCAGTAAAGCATACGAAATTAGGCATTATGCAAATATTTTTAACGGAGTGCTATGTTGTTTGGATTAGGCAAAGGCAAGTCGGAAGATGTCGATATCGGAAAGGTTTCGGGGGTAGTTGGTACTTTATTCAATGAAAAAATACGGATGCTGTACGTTGCGGCATCCAAACTGCTGGGGCAGATTGAGGATGCAAAGAATCATTTTATCAGGTCATGCGAGAGATTTGACCTGCTTTCCGCAGATCCCGATCTTGAGGACGAGTACTTTACAAAAGCAAGCACAGTGGTGAATCAGAAAAAAGTATATGTGTCCGCACTGAAAAGGATTGTATTGGTTGACGCAGATGCCAGGCCAAACGAACCTAAAGACTATTACTTTTACAAACGCAGGCTGGCAGAAGCGGAAGACATGATAGGCAACATTCTCAAGACAAATGCGAATTTCAGGCAGGTCGTATATTCATACTCCAGGTATCTTGAGCATTTTAAACAGGATTTCGCATACCTGGAATCCGCAGTAAAATCGCTGCGCGCCGAGATAGAGCGTATGGATCCGGATGTAAATGAATATGAGGCAATATTGTTTGGAGTGGATGAACTGGCTTCATTGGTTTATGAACGATACGCGCTGAATGCGGAGCAAAAAAAGCTCTCGGCGCTCCAGGAAACCGGGAAAACAGAGGGAAGGGACAGAATATTGAAATTAATTGCTGAAAAGAAGAAAGAGATAGATGCTGCTGAAGAAAAGATGCGTGATGCAAATTCCGGAATAATAAACACCTTAAATTCCATAAGCAAAGCTGCAAGAAGATACGATTATAGTTCCCTGAACAAGATAAAAATAGAGGATTACATAAGAGATCCGGAGAAAATGCTGGTAAAAAATGATGGTTACGGAGACATGTATTCGCAGATGAGATCGCTGTACAAGAGCGTAGAGGATGGGAGCATTGCGTTGAAGAACAGGAACGAGGCGCTGCGGGCATTAAAATCAATACTTGACGGGAAAATTGCGGAATATCTTGGGCAGATAAAGTTGCTTGAACCAAGAATAAGCTACCTTAAGTTGGAACTAGGGGAGCTTGAATCAAATGGCAGGGAGATTGAGGCTGTTGAGAATATCAACATAGATAAGGAAAAAAGGCTATTGGAGGTTAAGAAAAGGGCTGTTGATCTGGAGAACATGCTCGAACCCAAGAAAAGAGACATTGAAACAAGAATATACGGTGCATACAAAAAGAGACTTAGCATAAAGCTTGGGGAAACTGCGAACACGGTTACCCCATTCCAAAAGGATTGAACCAGGAAAGCTGCCGGCAGGAGCGAATTTGCCCGAAATACAAACCAGCATTATGCGGTTGCCCCATACTATGGTTCGATGTGGCCCTATGTTGTCGTTGTAAAGGTATCAGAACAACAGCGATAATTGTAATAATGGTAAAAATAAAAAGCTTATATATGAGTTATGCTGTAATACTACCACAACACGGATAAGGTGGATATCTTGCAATCAAAAAGTAAAAAGCGCGTATTGAAGGGAAAAGAGCACAAGAGGGCAGGCAAACATGCGAATAATAAAGCGAGACTTGCTGCAGGAAGGCATTTGAAAAAGCATGCGGCAAAGAAATCCAGCCACAGGTCGCCTAGCAGAACAAGAGAAAAATATAATGCTTTTTTGGGAAAACAGAGGGAAGAGGCCTCACGGCGCGAAGAAATGCTTTCTAATATAAGCAAGATAAGCAACAGCGTGGAGAATAAGATGCTGTTGAAGTATATAAGCACGAATGTGGGCAGCAGATCCGGAGATATTTTGAGGGCGTTGATAAAAGAACCTAAAACTGACGATGACATAGCAAACATATTGTCGGTAAAAGTTAATGATGTAAGGAGAATGCTGAACGTGATGAACGGCTACAGCATAGTGAAATACGAAGTGAACAAGGACAGCAAAGGGTGGCTGGTGTTTAAATGGAGGATAGATAGGGAGAGGCTTGAGGACTTTGTTGGAGAGCTTGAAAAAGTCCCGCTGCAAGAGGACAGGCAACTTCCCAGCGAATGCAACGATTTTTTCATATGCAAGAAGTGCTATCCTGAACAAAAAACGGTGCTTCCCTTTGACTCGGCTTACGAATCAGACTTCAGCTGCGGAAGCTGTGGAAAGCCCTATGCAATGTTGAATAAAGAAGAAACTATTGCTTTGTTCAACGAAACAGTAACTGAAGATTAATCTGCAGCGCGCTGCATGCATTATCCCGATAGTCTGCGCTATCCGTGCTTTAGTTATTATATTTTCTCTTTCTTATAGATTTCGAAGCGAGGTAGGGTAGCATGGAGTGCCCGCCGGGCTCATAACCCGGAGATCGGTGGTTCAAATCCACCTCTCGCTATAAGCACAACTGCTTGAAGAACTATCTTATTTCATCCTCTTTTTTATAGAGCTGTGTCATAAAAAGCGCATCTTGCCTTTTCTGGCTTCTTCTTTGCATGTATTAACTATCACATCCAAATCTACTTTGAGGTGACTTGATATGTCATCGTAAGACGTTCTTTTTTTGCTTTAAGATAGCCAATTACTTCTGCTCTTTGCAATTGGTATTCAATGCTCTTTTTCTTCTGCATATGTCCCTTCCCAATGCTTCTTCGCCTTGTTGTTTTCTTTTTAGACATGCATTGACCTTTTATCTTTTTTATGTTTTATATTTTCAATAGAAATTTTATTATGCTTGACGCAGATGCATGTAGAGAGATTTCCTAGCCAATGTCGACTGCATCAGATCGTCCGGCAAAGTGCACACGAGCCCTACAAGGACCAGGAACACCCTTCACTTCCACTATTCGCATTGTTTTATTATATTATACATTAATTTTTGCTTTTAATATATAATATAATGTTTACAGAGTATCAAGTAATAGTGGAATTGCACCCTGGTTAGACTTATGGAAAGCGAAATAACTGTAAGCAACCTTTCGTCTGTGTTGAAGAACGAACAAAAAACTGGAGAGATAAGCTCCCTCACTCCAGACTTCTATATGAATATACGATCCAAAATAAAAAACATTGAAGTCAACAGCGACGAATATAAAAACCTGTCCAAGCTTATGAACGCAATCAAAGAAAAGCGCATTCAAAAACTGCTTGTATACATAGCCTATAACAAGGATGTGCCCAAGCCTCTCCCGGCAGAAGAAGAAGATTTATATATTCAAATAAAGAAGATATTAACTGACAACTCTCCGGAACAAAAACACGTGAGGATCAAAATAACACATTCCATACCGCAGATAGTAACATCAACGGGCAGCAAGATAGGGCCGTTCGAGCAAAACGAGATAATAAGAACGGATAACATATCGGACGTGAAATACCTGGTCGAAAACAAAATTGGAGAATTGATTGAATAGATGATGCGCATGAAAATAGACAAAGAGATAATGTCATACTGCAAGTATTGTAAGAAGCATACGAAAAATGTTGTGAGAAATTACAACAAAAAATCGCAGCGAGGGCTAAGCCTCGGTACGCGAAGGCACAATCGGGCCATAAAAGGTTATGTGGGAAGCATAGAGCCGAAGATACATCCAAAGAAGCTGGGCAAAAAACAGAAGGTCATACTTGAATGCACCGAATGCAAGAAGCACAGCGAGAGAGTATTTGGGATGCGGACAAAGAAAAAAATAGAGATCGGAAGGTAATCCTTTGATAGTCCAAAAAGAGTTCCCCGATGAAGGGGAGTTCGTAATAATCAAAATAACGAAGATAATGCCCCATGGCGCATACTGCAAACTGACCGAATTCAACATAGACGCGTACCTGCCCATATCCGAGGTCTCATCGGGCTGGATAAAGAACATACACGAATTCATAAAAGAAGGGCAGCAGGACGTTGCAAAGGTAATTTTCGTAGACAGATCAAAGAGGTCTGTCGACATTTCGCTAAAGAAGGCAACAAGCAAAAACAAGAAGGACAAGACAACCGAATTCAGCCTTGAAAAGCGTGCTGAAGGCATATTCAACAAAGCAATAGAGAATTCCAAAAACCAGGAGAAGAAGCACCTCATAATTCAGGAGATCGCAAAGGTCGAGAAGACCTACAACGATCTTATAAATGACATATACGAAGGCAAGGATCCTCTCTCTTCAATAAAAGAGCCCGATTTCAAGAAAGTGCTGAGCGACCTCGTTTTCAAGTCCATAAAGCCGAAGACATACGAGGTTGCATACAACATAGAGCTTAGCACGTCGAATACGCGGTCCGGAATCCGGCTTATAAAGGAAGCGCTTGTAAAAGTGGAAAACGCAGGCGCAGAAGTCCAGTATCTCGGCGCGCCTAAGTATAGGCTGGTTGCAAAAGGCTCCGATTATCTTAAGGCCGAAGACAAGATAAAGGAAGCCCAAAGAATATTGGAGCAGTATGGCGATATAAAATTCGAGCTAAAAAGTAGCAAGGCGCAATCAGCATGAAACATACCCAAATATACTACAAAAAAAAGCTCAAATTCAAGGAACCCATACTCATAGTCGGCCTTCCTGGCATAGGCAGCGTCGGCAGCCTGGTGGGAGAGCACCTTAAGAATGAGCTCAAGGCAAAAAGATTTGCAACTTTGTATTCTCCGCACTTCATACATCAAACATTCATGCTGAAAAATGGGAGAACGAGGCTTATAAGCAACAGATTTTACTATGCAGTCAATAAGAATCAAACAATATTGCTTCTCCTTGGCGATACGCAGGCCGGCACTCCCGAAGGCCAACATGAAGTCAGTGAAAAAATCGTGAGATTCTTCAAGGCGCTCGGAGGCAAGAAGATATACACCATAGGCGGCTATAATTCCGGAAGCCACTACCTCAGCAATCCGCGCGTGTTTGCCGTGGCAACAGACCAGAAGACCAAATCCGAACTTTCTCTTAATAAGATTATTTTTGGGACAGCAAATGGAGCAATCTGGGGGGCTGCGGGCCTCATAATATCATATGCAAAGAAATACAAGATCAATGCAGCATGCATAATGGGCGAAACAAGCGCGCTGGATATAGATGCAAACGCGGCAAAGGCCGTGCTCAATTCACTCAAGGACCTATTGGATATAAAGATAAATCTCGACAACATAAATAAGATAAAAGAAGAAACGGACAGGCTTATAAAAGAGATGGAGCAGGCGGCAAAGGACCAGGAAATGCAGCACTCAAAAGATACCTTTACCTACATACGCTGATCCTTCATCGAACGCGCGCCGATAGTCTAGCCTGGCAGGACCTTGCCTTCCCAAGGCAGAAACCCGGGTTCAAATCCCGGTCGGCGCATTTTTTATATTTTTACGTACAATCACATTCAGTGACAGTATGCCAAAACAGCAATTCATATGGGTGGACGGAAAATTTGTCAAATTTGAGGATGCTAAGGTCCATCTGCTCACCCATTCCCTGCATTACGGCAGCGGCATATTTGAGGGAATACGATGCTATGATACTGACAATGGGCCGGCGATATTCAGGCTTGGCGACCATGCAAGGCGTTTCCTGAACAGCGCAAGGATATACGGCATGCCCATCAAGATAAGCCAGCCTGCGTTTGAGGGCGCGATAAAGGCCACCATATCAAAAAACAATCTAAGGTCCGCTTACATAAGGCCGCTTGGATATTATAACAATATAGGCATAGGATTCAATGTGAAGGGCAAAACTGCAAGCATAGCAATAGCAGCCATCCAGTTCGGCAGCCTCTTCCCAGAGCATGAAAAAGGGCTGCGGTGCAAGGTTTCATCCTGGCATAGGATAAGCTCCACAACGCTGCCTCCCGAAGCTAAGGCATGCGGCAACTATCTAAATTCCATACTCGGGTCGCAGGAAGCAACCAATTCTGGATATGATGAAACCATCTTTCTTACCGGAGACGGGCATGTTGCGGAGGGTCCAGGAGAAAACATATTCCTTGTGCAGGACAACGTACTATTGACTCCGCCAAAATCCTCAAGCATACTTTTGGGCATTACGAGGGACTCCATAATCAAGATAGCTGAAAGCTCAGGGATTGAGGTGCAGGAGCGCGATATAAGCAGGGAAGAACTCTACACAAGCGATGAAGCTTTTTTTGCAGGCACAGCAGCGGAGATAACTCCTATAGTTTCGGTGGATTCAAGGATACTGGGGAATGCGAAGCCCGGTCCTATAACAAAAGTTCTTGCTGACAGGTACTCAAACATAGTTTCCGGCAAGGACAAGGAATTCATCCACTGGCTTAGCTTCGTGTCTAAGAAATGAAAAATATCAGCACGGCGCATAATCCTGCAGATGCAAGCGAACACAGCAGGTTCGATGTGTACTTGTTTCCAATCCCCTTTTCTTCGAAATATCCAAATACCGAATCGACAACATTTCCGAACAGCCCGGCCGCCACTATAATAATCAGGTAAATCGGATTTAAGGTCAATGAAAATATTGTAATGCCTATTATCGTTGCCGCAATCCCTCCCATGATTGTTCCAAACCACGTAACGGCCCCAGACGTCCCGCGCTTTGCCTTTTTCCCATTAATGAGAACCTTCGGTTCCCCGTCAAGCACCCCGAATTCGCTTGCAAACTTATCCGCCGTTATTCCTGCAACCCCTGCAACAAACGCATAAATCAGCACCCCAGAGGCGAAAGCGTGACCGTAAACATTAGATACGTAATACAGAAATACGATAAGCACAGGCACAAGCCCGTTAGCCATCACGTTTCTCCATCCCCGGGTCTTTTCATATCCCCTTATTGCCGATTTCTTTTCAAATCCAGCCTGCGTGGCAAGTGCAGATACTACAAGAAACTCCACAAGCACCGAAATGAAGAACCACCACAGTGAAAGCCCGAAATAAAGCACCAGAATGCCAAAAATTACTGCAAGCACCGTGCCGCTCAGATCCAGGGTAAATAATGTCATAATATTGATATCTAAAGGCAATATCTTTAAAACCCAACGTCTTGGCCGGAAAATACGTGGGCCTGCGTATCGATATGGATACGAATAAGTCTGCAGCTGGAAATCTTTGCTGTTTCAGATAAATCCCTATAATCTGCGTGCACTTCTGTGAAAAAAGCGGACTGCGCCGGGGCAGTGATGAAAACGCATCTACGAGCGTGCCTTCCCGCAAACATCATGTATGAGCACGTATGGGCGTTCTGCGCCCCCCCCTAATTTCCGCGTGAAATGCGCTTGTTTGAGGATATTGGATGGGGGGTGGGCAACGTTTATTAATATTATAAAACAAAGGAATGCAGATCAAACATGGATTCTTACAGCTACATTCGGTTCTCGCTCCTTGCCCTTTTCTCGTTCCTGGTATTTTCGAGCTATTCGCATGCAGCGCAGTTCTCTGCGGCATACAATTCTTTCACTCTCTCAAACATCACGATTGACGTCGGCCAGATATCCGTCGCGAACACCGCAGTGAGTGGCGGTTCTGGAGGTTCGTATTCTGGGCAATGGACGTGGCTAGATACCTCCCCTCACAATCAAAATATGCTTAATATTGTAAATACAATAACGATACCTGGTTCTACGGGTGTGTGGGGTGTAGCAATAAATCCACAGGGCACATTAGGATATATTTCTTCTCCAGGCCAAGATACTGTAAACGTAATAAATCTCGACACTGGTGCTGTAGTAAACACAATTGTAGTCCCTGGAGGAAGTCCTCAAGATATAGTTTTCAATCCTTCAGGACAGTTGATATACACAACAGACGTGAGCACAGGACAAATAAGCGTAATTGACACTACAACAAATACTATAGTAAATACAATAAATGTAGGTTCTAGCCCACAATACATTGCAGTAAATCCTTCAGGAACCCTTGCATACGTATCTTTTGATAATTCACCAGGAACCATTAACGTGATTAATCTGGTTCAAGGACAGCCAAACTCAAATTCCGTAGTTAATACTATAATTGACCCATTTCCATTATCGTCTGTAGCAGTTTCTCCTAATGGTCTTTTTGTTTATACTGCTGAAGGCGATTATCCCAATGTTGCTAATTTCATTACAATAAATGCAATATCAAATACCATAGTAAACAGGTATCAACTTTCCCAGAGTGAAACGACTGCTGGTGGAATTTCTATATATCCAAATGGGGAAGCAGCTGCAGTTCCAACATTTTGTTATAACAGCGACGTACTAATGAATCTAACTACTGATTCAGAATTTGGAGCTTTGTATAACCCTATATCTCCTGGCTGTATACAATCAAGCATTTCAAATCCAAGTGGCACATTACAGCTCGCTGACACAAATCCTTCTTCTACTATCATGGGAGTTTATTTATCAGCTATCACTCCAAAGCAAGTACAAGTACTGAACTCTTTGACCTTTCCAGTTCCAAGTTCTGGTTATAATGCACGTGAAATTGCCGTCAATCCTTTAACTTCCACATATTATTTCCCAGACCAATCTACAAATTCGATTTACGTTGTTTCTAATATCCCCAATTCAAACCTCCAGACGCTGAATTCAATGATTCCGAATGAAGGCTCGCTTCAGCTCACTGTAAATGCCGTTTCAAGCACGGAACTGCAGTTCACGTTCAACGGAGTTACCTACACCCAAAGTACCACTCCTTCAAACACAATCTATGGCCAATGGAACATTTTCGGATTCGCGCAGGACAACGGCACCAACCTTTACTATTATGGAAGCAACACCGTGACACTGTCCAATACAATAACGATAAATCCTGCTCCTTCACTGACCACGCCTCTTCCATCCAATGTGATGCTTGATTCGGGACAATACGTAACATACAACACCATTCTTTCCGGAGGCACAGGTCCCTTTACTGTAAACCTGATGAATGGAGGCACCGTAGTAGACACGATAATAGAGCCTGCGAGTTTTTCAGGAACAATAACCTTCAGTTCAAATATACCTGTTCAGGGAGCCCAGACATTCAACATCATTGCAACAGACACCGGCACCTCAACTCCATTCGTCTTCAATTCAATATCAAATACCATAGAAGTGAATTCGGACTTATCAGCTCCCACAATCTCAGCATCCAACACGCTCGTAGATGCGGGACAATACGTAAATTTCGCAGCATACGAGACTGGAGGTACGCTTCCATACACCTACAACTTCATCGTATACAACAGCGTTACGAACATACAGGTCGCAAACATGCTTACATCATCGAACTCGTTCCTCTGGCAGGCAACGGGAAATGCAGGAAACACGCTTGTGGCAAACGTATTCGTAACGGACAGCGCATCAACTTCAGTAACAGTGAACTCATTGCATACATCCACAATCACAGTCAATTCAGTGCTTCAGACCCCGACAATCTCAGCATCGAACACGCTCGTAGATGCGGGACAATACGTAAATTTCGCAGCATACGAGACTGGAGGTACGCTTCCATACACCTACAACTTCATCGTATACAACAGCGTTACGAACATACAGGTCGCAAACATGCTTA
>JAJZLN010000012.1 GCA_021803425.1 Microcaldota archaeon
AGAGTCGCTGCACGAAAAGAAGAAACACAAATCAGACTGCCAATGATAATCGAACAAGAAGCAGATTATAAAAAATCAAAGAACATTGCAAAAATGCACAACGGAGCCCTAATCAAGCTCGAAAGATTGGTACAGCTACTCAACGATCCGGATTTCGTTAAGTCCATAGAAGGCACAGAATCACACAAAACGCATGGAGGTACCTCTTTCTGTATTGCCACAAAAAACGTCAATCTAAAAGGCCACTACAGAATGAATCCGCAAGGAAAGACATTAGACGAGATGTTCACATTCATATCAGATAGTTTCGATGAAAAGGTCGAAAAAATTCCATTCAATGAAAGAGCCTATTTCTTGATAGAAGACTGGCCTCTATACGTAATTGTCAATAGGTCGGGCGTCGGCAAAGAGCGTCTGTACGTCTACGGCGAAGAGTTTAACACCGTTAACGTTCTTATGGTGGTGGTTGTCGATCAAGGTCAGGCTGAATCTGCTACCACACCTGCAACCCCTTAACAAATATGATTATCATGCAAAACAAACAAACAAATCCAAACCAAATGCCAAAGGAAACCTGGGAGGCAGTGAAGCGCAGTTTAGGTATAGAGATAAATACCAAACAAATTGAGAGAGACGCAAAAGCCGCGCAGAGAGTCGCTGCACGAAAAGAAGAGTCAATCCACTTCGATCTAAAGATAATAAAACAGCCTGTATATTACGAAGAATCAATCAATATTCTGAAAGAGAACGGTCTGCGGCCCCTTACTTGCCGGGAAGCGCTTTCACGCGCTCCAGAATTAATAGAAAAGCTTAAAGGAGAGAATTTTTTCCTTGCAGAAAAAATCCGCAAGTTTATGATTTGTTACGCATACAACGAGCATGGCGAACTTTTAAAACCAACTAGAACAACTGAAATACCAGACCAAATAGCTCTTATCTGGCCAAGAAGACTGCCAAACTACCTTACAGTTTGCTCTGATTTTGTTTCTAAAATCATTGACGCACGATTCTCAATCAACGGAGTCTGGAAGGCAGACCGTGCCATCCATATTGCTTCTGTGATCGTAGGGGTTCAAGCCGGCCAGGAGGAGACAATAAGCGAGAAGCAGACAGGTTTTAAAACCAAACTCAAGTCCATGTTCATCCAAACTTCAGAAAAGCAAATGACCACTGAAGCGTAATTATCCTGAAACAAGCCAACACACAATCAGCATTTCCCTGTAGCTTAATCACGATGATTAATGGGCACCAGGGCAAACAATCCCAGGAAACGCACCTTCATATTTATTATATATTCTTTTTGCTAATATCTGTATATGTTAAAATCCTGCCAAAGAAGCAAAAAGCTCCAGAGCGCGATGGAGTACCTCTCAACTTACGGATGGGCGATACTCATAATCGCGGTTGCACTTGTATCGCTGTTCTATCTTGGCGTTTTCAGTCCATATACCTATGCTCCAAAGATGCTTCCAGGTTCATGCTATGTGGTGCGCAGCAACTATACGGCTCCGCAGCTTTCCGGAGACTGCAATGGAATTCCCGAATTTGTCACGGAATTCAACGGCCAGAACAGCTATGTATCAATAAATGGCATAGCTGCAGCCAATGGACAATCCCAGTTCACTGTTTCTTTATGGATATATGCAAAATCATATCCGTCTGCGTCTTCAGCATTGATATACAGCGAAGGGAGTCCGCAAGTTACCTTACAGTTCGGCATTAATCCCTCCGGCGATCTTTTTACCCAGGAATGGTATTCTGGCTCCCCGATACTATTTACCTCCTCAACCGCAGTGCCTCTTAATCAGTGGGTATTCGTTTCTGCAAAACTCGCAAACGGAGCGCAGGGCAGTGGTACGATTTATATTTACACCGATTCAAACCCTCCACAGTCAGGTAGCGGGCAAGAAGAATATTCCTCTTCAGCGACATATTATACTGGGATAGGGGGAAACATAGGGTATCTGGGCGGCCAGAGTCTTGATCCTTTCAATGGCATGATATCCAATGTGCAAGTATATACTACTGCTCTTTCCACAAATTCAATAAACGCATTGTATCAGGAAGGAATAGGCGGCGCGCCCATAGACATGCAGGATCTTGCGGGATGGTGGCCCCTGAATGGAAATGCAAACGATTATTCAGGAGCAGGCAACAATGGCGCCGTGTCAGGGATAAGCTATTATAACGGCTGGTTCAATTCGGGGTATACTGCCCCATAAAAAGCGCAAAATGTTTAGTAGGATGTTGTTTACTGCTTAGGCTTTATTTTTGCAAGGTCCTCCTTCTTTATTGCAAGCTTCACTGAACCAGTTCCTATAGGCATCTGCTTTCCAACAAGTATATTCTCAGTTACCCCTCTCATGGAATCTATTTCTCCAAATGCCGCGGCGTGTATGAGATGCTTCATCGTCTCTTCGTATGCGGCCCTTGCGAATACAGATTTTTTCTCTCCGCTCAGTCCGTGCCTTCCGACCCCCTTTATCGTTCCCATGGAGGTCATCGCATCTGCAATAAGGTCAAGGTGCCTTTCATCTACCGATATCTTCTGCTCTTTGAGCGTTTTCTTAAGCTCAAATACAAGCGCGTTTCTTGCGCCCTCGATTCCGAACAGCCTGTATATTGCAAATATGTCATTCGTGGTGGTTCTTTTCTTGTCTACCCCATCAATCCCCATTATTCCGTCTATGTTGCTGCCTCCCGAAACCAGATAGAATTCTCCAGTTTTTTCATCCCGTCTTATCGTTCCTCTTCCTGCACCATCAATTCCGCTGACAAGCATCTTCATTATCTTGATAGAAGCCGCGCGTATCTCCTTCAGGTTCTTCGTATGCGTGCTTATTATTATATTTCCTTCTTTAACATCCGCATCCAAATCCAGTTCCTTGTTTATTTTGGAAGCGATCTGCTTTGCCGTAAGCCCTTCCACTTCCAGCTCCTGTCTGTCAAGTACAACCTTTATCATGCCCTTCGAGAAGTTTTCCAGCACTCTTTTAGCAATGCCCGACATCCTTACCTCGTTTATTTTCTTTAGCAGCTCCTCGGACTTTTCAAAACTCTTATTTATCCTGCTTTCAAGATATATGTAGGTAACAGGAGTCGACGGCTTCTTTTTGGCGTCTACAAGCTCTATTATCCTTGGAAGCCCTGATGTTGATATTGTTGACTCTATGCCTGCAAGGTGGAAAGACCTGAGTATCATCTGCGTTCCAGGCTCTCCCACAGACTGCGCTGCTATTATGCCCACCGGTTCTCCATATTCGACCATATGGCTCGCATTATGTTGAGTCTTAACCATCAATATCAATCCTCTTTTTTATCCTCTTCGAAACGCATGAAAATTGGATTTAACTTGTCTCCTCCGTAGATTGTCTCTATCAAGTTGTTGTTCGTGTCTCTTACGCTGTAATCGGAATCTACGCAGTAGTCCTGCAATGCGTTCGAAAGTCTTCTATACAGGTATCCCGACCTTGCGGTAAGCAGCGCCTTGTACACTTCCGAACTTCTTGATCCTACTGCATGCATGAACAAGTCGGTAGGCGCAAGGCCCGAGTAATAACATGTGGCGACAAAGCCCCTTGCACTAGGCCTTATATCCCCCGGAACTATATGTGGCAGCACTCTGTTTGTGTAGTATCCCCTCTTTATTCTTCCTCCGCTTAGTGTCGCCTGCTGTCCAAGGAACATCGTCATCTGTTCAATGTTAAGTATGCTCCCTCGTGATCCCGACCTCGCCATCTCCACTGCCGGATTTTCAGAAGTTTCATATTTAAGCAGTGTCTCTCCTGCCTTTTCCCTCACCAAGTTAAGCTCGGCTATCAGCATCCTCTCCAGCGACTGCCTTGGTGTGTACCCTATCAATGGCTCCAGTTTCCTTGCTTTGTAATCCTGTATAAGTTTGTTTATCTTCTCGAATGTCTCTTCAAGCAATCTTACCCTTTCATCTTCGAGCTTCTTGCTTGTCGTGTATTCCTTCACTCCTACCGTGACTCCCATCATAGTTACATATGCATCAGCAACTTTTGCCGAAACGAAGATGAACCTTTTCAGTTCCTCGTATCCATAGTCATTGCATATCTTCACAAGCAATTTGTTGTTTCCTCTTCCATAGGTGTCCTTAGTCACGATGCCTTCCACAAGCGTTCCATTTTTTATTACGAATGGCGCATTTCCCGATCTGCCTTCAAATTCAAGGCCTTCAGGAAGCAGCATTGAAAATATGCTCTTTCCGCTATACATCTCCCCCTTTCCGGGTTTCGGAAGTTTGTATATCCCCGCTATCGAAAGCAGGTATATAGCTTCTTCCTTTGTCAGTAAGTTGTTATCCTTTGTAAGTATGTACATGCCTGTTATGCCGTCCTCATTATTTGTTATTATTGCGTCTCCGTCCCTTGGCGAGAATACTTGGTACTGCGGACTCATAAGGAATTTTGCTTCTGATTGCGCTTCAAGGTTCTGTGGAACATGGAGGTTCATTTCGTCTCCGTCGAAGTCTGCGTTGTATGGCGATGTCACGCAGTAATTCATCCTGAATGTCCTCCCTTTCAGCACCTTGGCCTTATGTGCCATTATGGATACTCTGTGCAATGAAGGTTGCCTGTTGAATAGCGTTATGTCTCCGTCCACCAGCTGCCTTTCAAGTATGTCTCCCACCTGCAGCTCCTTTATGAGGTCTTCCCTGTTCGTATCTATTGCTCTCTTCCTTTTCCCGTCCTTGGATATCACATTTATTACCATCGGATATTC
This sequence comes from Microcaldota archaeon, assembly GCA_021803425.1. Taxonomy (GTDB): domain Archaea; phylum Micrarchaeota; class Micrarchaeia; order Micrarchaeales; family CABMGC01; genus JAJZNA01. The sequence continues at coordinate 4,747 of JAJZLN010000012.1, forward strand.
TGTCCTTGCCAAAAGCTCCTTTGCCTTGTCCATGTTCCATGTAGTAACATAAAATGGCACGGTAAGCTTCGACGCTATTTCCTGTGGCACTCCAACTTCATCAATATTTATGTTAGGGTCAACGCTTATTACGGTCCTTGCCGAATAATTGACCCTCTTTCCGCTGAGATTATACCTGAATCTTCCTTCTTTGCCCTTAAGCCTCTGTGCAAGCGTCTTCAGGGCTCTTCCGCTCCTGTGCCTTGCCGGCGGTATGCTTGCCGTTTCGTTGTTGAAGTATGTTGTAACGTGATACTGCAGAAGCTCCCACAGGTCATCTATTATTATCTGCGGGGCTCCGGCATTGAGGTTCTGCTCAAGCCTTAGGTTTATTCGCATTATGTCAACAAGCTTGTGTGTGAGGTCGTCTTCGCTCCTTTCTCCGCTTTCAAGCGTTATAGACGGCCTTACATTTACCGGCGGAACAAGCAGTACGCTGAGTATGAACCACTCCGGCCTGTTCTTTGATCCGTCTATGCCCAATATGCTGAGGTCTTCTGCACTTATCTTCGAGAGAAGTTCCCTTATTTCGTCAGGCTTCAATTTATAATCATCGACATAGAAATAGGTCGGCGAGGAGAATTTAAGCTTGCCTCTCTGTGCGCCGCATCTCTCGCATTTCTTCATGTTTTTAAGCCTTTTGAGCATTGTCGCATGGTCTCCTTTTTCACCTTGCGTGCCCAGTTCCGCCGCGGCCGGTTCAGTCTCATCTCCAGTATCCTCTTCAAGTTTTGTAAGGATGCTCTTGTAGTCGTCTATATGTTCATCACTGAGCATTATTCTATGGCAGCTTCTGCATGTAGACTGAAGTATCATATATATGACCTTGGAGAATTCAGAGTGTATCACCGGTCTCACCAACTCTATTCTTCCGAAGTGTCCCGGGCATGATTTTGCCCTTGAGCCGCACGTTTTGCATATAAGTCCAGGATCTATGACTCCCATCCTTTGGTCCAGCAATCCCCCATCTATCGGATATCCGTCCTCATTGTATGTATCCGGCACCGTGAGTTTGATTACTCCCAGCTTTTTTGCATTTTCGGGACTCAATACCCCAAACCTTATATAATCAATTACCTCTGTTTGCATAATCATCAATCACTCTTTCAATTTTATGCTTGGCATTATATGCAATGACCTTATTTCATCAAGCAGCACTTTGAATGCATAGCTTATCTCCACTTCCTCAAAAGCGCCTGACTTGTCGATAGGGCACACCATCGCCTTCTTTATATGGTCATAATATCCTATAGAGCCGCACTCTTTGCATATGAGCACTTCTGCCCTATCGCTCTGGTCAAGCAGTCTCTCTTTTATCAGCAAGCTGGCTCCGTATCCTATAAGCGCATCTCGTTCCATCTCTCCGAATCTCAGCGCGCCCTGTCTTGCCTTTCCTTCGGTAGGCTGGTGCGTCAGAATCTGCACTTTTCCCCTGCTCCTCACCTGTATCTTGTTGCTCACCATGTGGTAAAGCCTGTTATAATACACTACTCCGTTAAACAATACACTCTTAAACGGCATTCCAGTAATACCGTCATAGAGAATTTCGTTTCCGAATTTCTCAAATCCGTGCTTTTCAAGAATGCTGCCGTAATTATCTATCCTATCCGTGCCTTTTTCGCTGAATGCGGTCCCATCCAGTACCTTTCCATTAACTGCTCCTGCTTTTCCTGCAAGCATTTCAAGTAGGTGACCAAACGTAAGTCTTGTAGGTATGCTGTGCGGGTTGAGAAGCAAGTCCGGTACTACGCCCTCTGCCGTGAATGGCATGTCTTCCGGAGGCACTATCAGCGCCACTACTCCTTTCTGACCGTGCCTGCTTGCGAATTTATCTCCGTTTTCAGGAGTTTTGAGGCTCCTTATCCTTACTTTTACTATTTTTGTCGCTCCTGTGGTTTCTGTAAATACTACGCTATCTACTACTCCCCCTTCGCCTGTTTTCATTACAGTAGAATCATCCCTCATCTTTTCTTCAAGCCCTCCGGCACCAATGTTCTCCTCAAGGAATCTTGGCGGGGCCACTTTTCCTATAAGCGCATCCCCCTCTGAAACCTCCATTTCCGGTTCTATTATACCATCTTCGCTGAGCTTCGAATAAATATGCTCTCCCATGAATCCGTCTGCAGTTGCCTGAGGAATCTTAAACTTATCCTTCTGTCCTCCAGGGTATCGTCTTTCCTCGTCTACATACGTTTTGTAGAATATCGATCTTCCGAGCCCGCGATCGACTGCGGCCCTATTAAGCACTATTGCGTCTGCCATGTTGTATCCGTAATACGTCGACAGCGCAACAACGAAATTCTGCCCGCTAGGATGTGTAGTTATTTTTGCCGTGTCATATGCCGCAGTTGTCACTACCGGTTTTTGAGGATAGAATAGTATGTACGCTCTTGAGTCAAATCTCTGGTTGAAATTTGTTGCATAAAGGCCCTGCGCCTGTTTTGTGAAATTTGCAAGCATGGCGTGCCTTGCAAGGCTGTTATGCTCCGGAAATGGGGAAGTATTTACCGTGAATCCAAATATTGATGAAATATCTACTTCAAGGTGCGTTGTCCTTTCGTTTATCGCTCCTTCATCGAGCGCTACCAACGCATTTTCCTCTTCCTCTGCGTCAAGGTATTCTATCACCCCGTTTCTTATCAGGTAGTTGAAATTTATTTCCCTGTTCTTCAGTCTTTCCTTCAATTCTGGTGTCAATTTAGATTTTCCGCCCTCGATTATTATATATGGCTTTCTTATCCTTCCCCTATCCGCATTTATGCTTACAGAATTCAGTTTCTCAGAGAATGATACATTTACCTCTCCAGAAACAATGCCCTTCCTCCTGGCTGCTCTTACTTCGTTAACTAGCGATAGCGGATTCTCCACGGTTCCTATGGCTTTGCCATTAAGGTACACGTATGCAGCAGCAATCTTTTTTGATGGCATAAATATCAGTTTATCAAAGTTTTTCTATCTTGCCAAGCTCTCCTACCTTTTGCTTGACTGAAGCTTCGTCTGCCCCGACAGTTATCTTGGACATGATTGCAAGATATTTGGTAAGTCCTACCTCCTGTCCTTCGGGGGTCTCAGAAGGGCATATCTTCCCCCACTGCGTTCCATGGACATCTCTGGCTTTAAAGTGCGGATGCTTCTTTGCAAGAGGGGATTTAACCCTTCTCAAGTGGGTGTAAGTGCTTATTATGTTTGTCCTATCAAGAACCTGCGACACCCCGGTTTGCCCCGCAATCCACGTTCCGGTTCCCATTGCATACGCGATCCTTTCGGTTATGGTGTCTGGATTTATTATTGATTGTATGCTCAGTTTTCTGCCCCTTGCGCTCGTTCTCTCTATCTGGTATTTTACTTCCTTAGTGAAAAATCTAAATGCATACGCGAAAAGCTCTTCCATAAGTTCTCCGGAAAATTTTACTCTCTTGTTTCCGTAATGGTCCTTGTCATCTTCTTTTGCTATGCCGTTGCCCACGAGTGTCGCTTTTCTTGCCATCTGTATGAGATATTTGCCTTTTTCATGTCTGTCTTCCGCTCCCTCTCCTATATGCGGCAATAAATAATTATCTATTTGTGTGTCTGCTCTCTTCTGCTGATACTCCTTTGTTTGTCCCGGCGCAGAGAGCTTTCCAAGCTCAACAAGCGCCTCATTTGTAGGTATATCCTTATGCTCATAAAGCTCAAGATTAAGCATCACATCATTCTTGAATGAAAGCATGTCGCTTGCATACTCTAAGATATCCTTAGATTTCATGCCCAGAGCATTAAGCAGAAGCATCAGATTAAGGCTTTTTGGCACTGTAGGGAAATCAACCGTAAACACCCCTGTCTGCGCTCTTGTTACAACGCATCTTGCCCTGAAGCCGGGTGCGGTTGAAAATACCACGCTTGCAATTTTGTCCCCGCCCTTCTTTTTCGTAGTTATTATCCTGTTTGCTGCTATGTCTTCAAGCCCTATGAGCACCCTTTCGACACCTTTTATTACAAAATAGCCTCCAGGATCTTCAGCATCCTCTCCATTCTCCACCATCTGCTGTTTCGAGAAGGTTTTCATGTAGCACAGGTTTGATCTCAGCATTATTGGCAGCTCTCCAACAAATACCTCTCCAAATGATGCAGATTTTTCTATTCCCCTTATTACCGGCACTATGCCTATAAATATGGGCGCAGAATAAGTAAAATTCCTCAATCGTGCTTCATTGGGCATTATTGCCCGTCTTGATCCGTCAGCCTCTATTATCGATGCCTTCTCTAGCCTAATCTTGCTGAGCTTCAATGCAAACCCCTCAACACTAGGTTCTATGACATTCTGCCTGTCTATAACCGATTGTATTCCAGTATCTATAAATCTGTTAAAGCTCTCTATCTGATGCTGCACTAACGAATTGGATTCAAGGAACGATTCAAGCAGTTCATTAGTCATATATACACCTACCCTTCTATCACTATCCTGTAATAAGGATAGCTTATCTTGCCATCACGCCTCTCTATCTTTATAATATTCCCAGGCTTTGCACCAAGCTTCACTGCCTGCGGATCGCTCTCGAGTATTTTAGGAAGATTTTCAGGTACTATGTCAAGGTCTTTTAGAAGTTCCTTTATCTCCTTATCACTCATCAATTCATGTTCCGGTACCAATATATGGTCTGTCGAAGGCAAAAATCCACCTAAAATAAGCACTAACCTTCAGCTTGCGTAACAATATTATAAAAGAGGATTTATAAGCGTTCTTTAAGCGCTCTTTACCACATGTATAAGCCGAATCCAGGGGCTTTGTAGCATAAATCGCATTTTTGCAAATTCAAATCCAATATTTTTTGTAACTATAATATGCGACCGCCGGGATTTGAACCCGGGTTTTTGACTTGGAAGGCCAAAGTCCTACCAGGCTAGACTACAGTCGCATAAACACTGTTTATTGCAAGTGAATATTTATAAATGTCAGGACATATAAATTAATCTGTATATTTTATTGGTCACTTTATGAAGAATCTTTACTTCAGCATATTTGCAAAATTAACACCGCTAATTTTTATACTAATATTTGTACAGGTAGCGTATTCTTCAGCAAACTGGACAGTGTATGGAAATGCCGGCTTCAAAGCATCTATCCAAACAAAGGATTACTTTAGCTCTCCGAATTCATTATTTGCAAATTCCTCACAATTCAGCTACTTAATGAACAACATAAGCATGCATCCTAACGAGATACTGACATACTGGACATACACGACTTCATTGGGTGATGTTTTTTTCCTAGTCAATTCTTCAGGAGCAGGGCAGATGGCAAGGATAGATGCCAGACCTCCAGCATTCTTTTCTACATTCCCTTCCGGGTTTGCACAGACGCAGAGCTGGTCTTCGTGGAGCGGTCCAAGTTCGGGTCCGACAGAAACTCCCAACACTTGGTATAAAGTAGATATAGCAGTAAACAATTCAACAGCAACACTCTATGTAAATAAAAATAATACCCCTCTTCAGGTATTGGGTGCTCCCGTATCGAAAATGAATATGTCCTATAAAGGAGGCTACGTGGGGCTTGTTGGAGACGCAGCAGGTTCAACCCAGGTTACATATTGGAACAACATAATACTCCGTAAATATCCGCCCAATGGCGTAATGCCATCCGTGACAGTGGGCACATCATCCTCCTCGTGCGGAAATTCCACTTATAAAATCGCATACTGTGCCCAATTGAACATAACAAACCTTCAGAAGTCACAGATGCTTCCTGGAACGCAGGTAAATTTAACACTCAATGCAACAGAGTACAAGGCTGTCGAATCAGGAAATCTTCAGAATGTTTTCTTCTACAATGCATCCTCAGGCTCAATAATCCCTTCATGGCTTGAAGGAAACTTTTCAGATGCAAATCAGCAGTCTGGGCTTAATGAATCAAATAGCATAGTATATTGGATCAAAATACCATACTTAATTCCTTCAGGCTCGTCAACCACTAACATATACATTGGCTTTGCAAACATTGGATCAAACCTTCTGAATTCTACAGGACCAACTGGAGAAGCACCGCAACTCAGCCCATCATACGGGGAGTATGATAATGGAAACAATATCTTCAACTATTATTATGCAAATCCAGAACTTCCAAATCCTAATCTTCCACCCATGGAATCAAAATTCATCGGAAAGCAGATTGACAATATTTCATACTGCACTATAAACAATTATACCGAAAACCTTGACATTTATTATCCCAACACAACTAGGAAAGGGCCATTCCCTGTTGTGATGTACATGCACGGCGGCGGCTTTGTTTTTGGCACAAAGAGGGCAGTATTAAATAATATCGCTCTAATGTCATCACAACTCCTAGAGAATAACTATACTCTGGTCTCAATAAATTATATTGATGGGAATGGAACTGCAAGCACGTTTTGGCCTGTGCAGATAGAAGATGCAAAATGCGCAATACGCTTCCTCAGGGCAAACGCCGCAAAATACAATATAGATCCAAATAAGATAGTCGCTACAGGAGACAGCGCAGGAGGCGGTCTTGCTGCCCTGCTTGCTGTTGCAAACAAATCTGCAGGCTGGGATGTAGGGCAATATCTAAATTATTCCAGCAGGGCAAACGCAGTCATAGATCTTTTTGGCCCGCAGATTATAAATAAATCATATATAGCTCTGCCGATTTATAACGCTTCATCCAGCCTGGCGTTTGGAAATAACATTGCATTAGGATACAATGCGAGCGCCATAATATATGTAAGAGGCAATGAGCCTCCGATACTGCTGATGCAGGGCTTAAATGACACTCTTTTATCCCCACAGCAGGCAACCCTATTTTACAATCAGCTTGAACTTTACAATAATTCAAATGCAGAGCTGATACTCGTCTCAAATGCTCAGCACGAATTTGCCCCGGTATCATTAGGACCGCAAAATCCGACTTCTGCTCAAAGAGCACAGCTTGCGATAAACTTCCTCAACAGGTACTTTAATCTAAATTCAACCATTGGCGTCAAATTGCAGGTAAGCAGGAGCATTGTTGACTCTGGTCAAACAATTGTTCTGTCAGCCAATGTAGTCGGTGGAACAAAGCCATTGTCGTACATGTGGGTAGGGCCAGGCACGTATTCATGCCACAGCTCAACATGCGAAATTGCTGCGCCTTTCGTGCAAAATCAGACGTATGAAACATACAATGTGACTGTAATTGATTCTGTGGGCCATTCTGCAAGCTCAACACATACTGTTGTGGTGTTCCCTCCAATCTCTATACAAACCGCATTTAATATATCAAAAACAGGGTTTGGAAACGAGATAAAAATAGCTGCAAATGTATCTGGAGGGTATCCTGGATTCAGCCTTCTCCACAATGTTTATAATGTGACCTATTGCACAATAAATGGGTTCTCGGAAAACATGACAATATATTATCCTAATAATGCCACTGCAGCTCCTCTCCCTGTAGCCGTCTATTTCCATTCTGCAGTAACATCAAACAGCAAGGCAGAAATTCTACTAAATAGAGCCGGTACAAAGTCTCCACTTACTTCTTCATTTGTCAATTCAACATTTGCGTATCTGATATCAAAGGGATATGCAGTTGCAGCAGTGAATTACACCGATGCGAATGTCTCACAAGGCAAAGGGTGGCCGCTGCAGATTGAAGAATCGGAATGCGCAATACGCTTCCTCAGGGCGAACGCAGTCAAATACCATCTTGACCCCAACAAGATAATTGCATGGGGCGATAGCGGAGGAGGATTAATATCTCTCCTTTTAGGTATGACAAACAGCTCAACTGGATGGGAAACCGGTCAGTTTCTAAACTATTCAAGCAGGCCAGATGCAATAATAGACATGTTTGGTCCGTCTGTAATTAATTCCACGTATATAGCTGGATTTATATGGGGTTCTGTAGTTAAAAACATATTTGGAAATAATACTTCTCTAGAATATAATGCAAGCCCAATAAATTATGTAAGGCGCAACGAACCTCCAATAATGATAATACAAGGCTTTAATGATACGATAGCTTATCCTGAGGCATCTATTATGTTGTATAACAAGCTTCAGGAGTTCAACAACACGGATTCAGAGCTCATAATGGTCTCAAACGCGGAACATGAAATGCTGCATGTTGGTACTCTGCCAGAAAATCCGTCAACCCCGCAGTTAATGCAGCTAATGTCAAATTTCCTTAATGAATACCTGTACAACACAACAGCCATTCCTTCCAAAAACATTTATGGTTATAATTGGTCTGGGCCTGGAATCTCATCATGCAGTATGAATACGTGCACAATTAACATTTCAAATGAGCAAAACCAGTATGTGCAGTATGTGCTTAATGTTACAGATTCTTCCGGCAGTTTTGCAAAGCTTTTCATTTCAGCCAATGCAACAAACGTGATACTGTCAAAGCCGCATACATTGACATTGCAGTGCAATCCGCAGTCCGCATGCGCTTCGAACGGAGACGCATTATGTGCAGATGTCAATGGCAAAATCGTGTGCGCAGGCGGAAGCAATGGCGGATTTGTGCAAGTCAACTACAGCGAAAATGCGAGTCTGCAGTTTCTGTGCGCCGAAAGCTCTGGAGAATATAATGTGCCTGTTCTCAGCGGCTTATATGGTTCTAAAGGAACTGCACCATGCTTTTACGGCAACTTAAACGTGAAACTTCCTGCTTCAGGTGCGTTTGAAATCGCAAATTTCGCACTGCATCCCCAGACAGCAAATTACTCCTCAAACTGCACCCTTGGAAATGCAAACCTTACGGTCACTCAGGACGTTGCGCTTGGAAATCTTTTTGACCAATACGGAGATTCCAATGTAGGGGGCAATTGGTCCGGAGGCGACGGCGCGTATTCGGTGCTTCTGCCTAACGGCACAGATGTCTGGATATTCGGCGACACTGGAACTGGGAGAGTAATAAACGGCACGCGCACTCCATGGCAGTTCATACACAACTCATTCGTGCTGGAACAGAGCGGGAAGCTTGTGGCCACACTTTACAACAGAAGCAACGGGGGGCAGGGAATGATAAGCCCTTCGCAGCCTAATTCGTACTTCTGGATGGGTGCCCCGAACCTTGATGGAAACATACTTCAGGTAATAGCTCCTCAGGAATTCACTAATGGATCAACTTCAGGACAAGCAATTGCATCGTTCTTTTCCCAAAACCTGACAGTGAAGAATATAACACCTGCAAATCTTGTTGCAAACACATCGATGAGCTGGGCTCTCAAGGACCGCAATTACACATATATCTACGGAGTGCAGCATGCATACGTGTTCGTTGAAAGGGTCAGCGGTACAAACCTACTTAGCCCTATGCAATACTTCAATGGAAGTTCTTGGTCGACAAATCCAAGTAACTTGGCTGTTATAGGCCCTTTCCTTGGAAGCAGCGCATCTGTAATCAAATTCCGCAACAGATACCTGCTCTTCGGTCTGTTCCCGTACCTGAGCAACAAGATATACATGTATTCATCATGCAGTCCTTCCGGTCCGTTCATTGACGGCAAAGTGATATACTCCACTCCAGAACAGAACGAATATCCTAATAGCTACGGCATATTCACGTACGAACCCTTGGTGCATCCCGAACTGAGCAGCGGGAATTCGATAGTGCTTTCATACAGCGTAAACGGAGGAGGCAACAACGCGTCAGTATATAGGCCAAGGTTCATATTCCTTAATTTCTCATTCCCTCCAAATTCAACTCCAAAAAATATGACGCTACCTCTAAAAGTAAACATATATCCAATTCATTCCTCAATATATAGTTCTCAGATCCAGACACTTACTGCATCCGCTTTAGGCGGAGTAGGACCGTATGAATATCAATGGTATAATGTTACAGCCAATTACGCAAATCCTTCAGATCCCATCATAAAGATTCCTGGAAGCGATTCGAATACCATTACGATACCGGGGAGCAATGTGGGGAGTTCCGGTGTTACAAACTTATATTCAGTTGAAGCAACAGACTCATCAGGTGTTCACGCTTATTCAACATACGCCATACTTTCAGTATATCCTGAACTCAAGATAAATACTGCTTCAGTAAATCAACAGTCCCTCTCGAATTTCAGCCTTGAACTTACCACAGACGTGTCAGGAGGAATACCTCCGTATACATACGATTATAATGTGTTCAACGGCTCACAAGGAAACAAAATAATATACAATGTCTCATATGCAAATGTCGATACTACTTCAAATACCATAAACATAATCCTCCCAAGAACAAACGAAGAGTATCATGCGAATATAATTGTAACCGATTCCGGATCAAAACATTCATACTTTAATGTATCATTCCAAACCAATTTGCCTACCACTTATGTATCCACGACTACTGTATTTCCCGTTCCGCTGCCTTTCCACTGGCCCATCATATATCCTATATATCCAATCAAGCGTCCCGGAGACCAAATAGGCATCTTAAGGAACATAATTATATGGTGGCTGTTTCACAGACGCTTTTAGTACTGTAAAACTGCAGAATAAATCAGTCATGGACAGCTAACATCTATTTATAAACTATTCTGCCAATCCTCCAAATCAATTGCAATAGTTGCTATATTTATAAGGACACATGTAAATTTTATATGTCTGGTAAACATGGGAGAAGGCTACGAGATAAACGCGTATTCAGTTGAAGGCAAGGTAGACTACAGTGATACTGTAAAAAGGTTTGGAATAAGCTACATAGACGAAAAGCTCAAGGCAAGGATACAAGAGGATGCAGGAGACCTGCATTTCATGATAAGGAGGGGCATATACTTTGCGCACAGGGACATGGAATGGCTTCTTGACCAGTATGAGAAAGGTAAGAAGTTCTATGTGTATACTGGGATAGCTCCTTCTGGAGGAATGACTATAGCGCATCTGATACCATTCATAATGTCCCAGTGGCTGCAGGAAAAGTTCGGCGCAGAAGTGTACATACAGATACCAGACGAGGAAAAGTTTCTCGTTAAGAAGGATCCAGATCTCACTCTTGAACGTACTCACAGCCTTGCATATGAAGATGCGTTGAACATAGCAGCATTGGGCTTCACTCCGGGCAAGACAAAGATATTTTTGAATACTGAATACGCTACAATTCTGTATAAACAGGCAGTAAGGGTATCGAAGCACATAACATTTTCAATAATCAAGGACGCATTCGGATTCTCTAGCGACTCAAATATTGGCATGATATTCTATACAAGCATGCAGGCCGTTCCTGCTTTCCTAAAATCAATCGAGGAAGGCGAGAATGTGCCCTGCCTGATCCCTTTGGGGATAGATCAGGACGTGCATTTCAGGGTGGCAAGAAACGCGATAGATAAACTAGGATATTACAAGCCTGCCATTATGCATTCAACATTCCTGCCTTCATTGAAAGGAGGGCCAAAGATGTCATCAAGCGATCCTCAAAATACCATATATCTTGATGACAGCCCCGACGTTGTTCAAAAGAAGGTAAACCAGGCTATAACCGGGCAGCAATCAACAGCAGAGCTTCAGAAGAAGCTCGGGGGGGATCCGGACAAATGTGCAGTATGCCAATACAACAAGTACCTCTTTGAGCCTGACGACAAGAAACTAAAAGAGATATTCGAAGGAGAGAGGAAAGGGACACTTCTTGCAGGCGAGCATAAAAAAGATCTTGCAGCAAAAATAAACGGGTTTCTTGAAAACCACAGGAAAAACAAGGAAAGGATAAGGAATAAGCTCGATTCATTCATACTTAAGTGCTGATTTAGAGTTCGCAATATTTATCAGTCTTGACAGTGACTCATTGACATCTGCAACTCTTATTATATTCTCAGAATCCTTTACATGTCTGTTATATGT
>JAJZLN010000030.1 GCA_021803425.1 Microcaldota archaeon
GACTCCTGTGTTGCTGAAGTTTATCTGCTGCGATGCTCCATGCGTCAAGTTAACTGTCTGATTGAGCGAAGTTGATGGAGGCACTGTAGTTACCACTGTTGATGGCGTGGTAGTTGGGGCAGTTGTAAGTTGAGTCGTTGGAGGAGGGGATGAAGATGACACTCCAGATCCGCCGGTGCCGAGCGATCCGACCTTCAGCGATGATGTAAGAGATTCTGAAGTATAGTTTGCGTTTCCGGGATTGGTGAATGTGAATGAATATGTGCCAGGTGAGCCCTGCTCAGTCCAGTGCATCACTGAATCGGTCTTTCCGAAGAGCGCTCCGTTGACGTAAAGCGACCATGCGCTCTGGTTGCCTATTGTAGGCGTACCAGTGAATGTTACATTCACTGCTGAATAGAAGCCCGCGAAGCCAGGATTGCCAGATGAAGTCGCAGACAGCAAATCGTTCGATTCTACTACCACGGTGTTTGTCACCTGAGGCACTGAATAATGCGTCGTAGTTCCGGTGTCAGTGACTATCACATTGAATACGTAGTTTCCAGGTATTGTGTTTGAATTTAGCGTATTTGTTGATGAAAGAGTAGTTGATGAGACTGTATTCTGCACTTCTGCGTTGTTGAGCGTGAATGCATATATGAAGTTGCCTGTGCCGCTTCCTCCAGTGACTGCTGCAGTTGTGATTATCGAGTTTCCGTAAAGTATCGAGTTTGTGGCTATTCCGGAGCCAGTCTGCACGGTGAGAGAGACCGACGGAGTTGAATATGCGACTATTTGCGAAGAATGGAGAGAGTTCATTGTAACAGAAATAGATGCATGATCAGAAACGAATACGTTTGACACAAGCGTGTTTCCTGCGTTTCCATTAGCTTGCCAGAGGAATGAGTTTGATGATGTAAGCATGTTAGCCACCTGTATGTTTGTAACGCTGTTGTATACGATGAAGTTGTATGTGTATGGAGGTGTTCCTCCTGTTTCATATGCTGCAAAATTTACGTATTGTCCTGTGTCTACGAGCGTGTTCGATGCGGAGATTGTCGGAGTCACGAGCGCAGGATCCACTGTAAGAGTGTTTGAAAGAAGAATGACATTGCTGCCATAGTAGTATGGATTGGTTCCGTTGTCCTGCGCAAATCCGTAGAGAGTCCAAGGCCCGTAGAGCGTGTAGCCAGGAAGGAGAGAAAATGTTTTGGAGATTCCGTTGAATGTTAGAGAGAGCGAGTTGCTTGTAAGCGCATCTATTGAGAGCTGAAGCGCGCCTGTGCCAGACTGCAGACTATTTGGCGTATATATCGGAGTTTCAGGAAGGCCGCTTATTACGCTTATTGTATTTGTAAAAGTACTGCCCATAAGCCATACATTTCCGGTTACTGGATTAATAGCTAGATCGGCAGAATTCTGGACACTTATCGTATTCACAACCGTGTTTGTCGCAAGATTAATTGCACTTAGCGTTTGACCCCCCTGATTGCTTACATATGCAAGGGTGTTTGAGGGATTCAATTGGATTAGTTGAGGGCCGCTTCCTGATGGAACAGAGATAGTATTTACCACTGTGTTTGTAGCGAGGTTGATAATGCTTACTGGATTGCTGTTAAAGTACGAGACATACGCAAGGGTGTTTGAGGGATTTATTGCAATAAAATCAGGGTCTGAGCTTACGTCTATCGTGTTTACCACAGTATTGGTTGCAAGGTTGATCACGCTTACTGAAGCGCTTCCTAAGTTAACTGCGTAACCTAAAGTATTGGAAGGATTTATTGCTATGGTATAGGGATGCACGCCGCCATCCAGTATTGTATTTACCACTGTATTTGTAGCGAGATTGATCACGCTTATCTCACCAGGACTTGTAAGCGAAGCCACATATGCAAGTGTGTTGGATGGATTGAATGTTATACCAGTTGGATACGAAGTCGAAAGCCCGATTACATTTACCACAGTAAAGGACGATGTGCTTATTACTATTACATTTGGACCGAAGTTGCAGTAGAAATTAGATTGTTCAACGTATACCAGCGTATTTGTCGGATTTACTGCAAGTTGGCCCGGGCATGCAACTGGTATTGTTGCAACAACTGAACCTGTTGCCGTATTTATAACATTGACTGTGCTTCCTGCATCTACATTGCTTATTATATTTGAATTGACAACATACGCAAGAGTGCCTGAAGGATTGAATGCGACTAACTTAGGATCATACCCTTCGGATATTGTACTTACGGTCTGGCTGTTCAGCGCATTTGCCTGCAATCCCACCCATTCTCCAGAATAAGAAAGACCTGCTCCGCCGCTTATGAATGTGTTTGCAGTTGCATACTGCCCTATGTCTATTACCGTGTTGGAAAGCGTGAACGGGTTCGGAGAGGCTGAAAGCGAAGCTGCGTATGCTATGCTTTGAATCAGGGCAAACGCGGATACGATAAGAAGAATGAATGTTCTGGAATTTGCACTCATACGAACCATGGCCATGAAGTAGTTTTAATAAAGAAGGCTTTAAAATATGTGTTTTTTTTTTGATTAGCGGAATTACAATTGCTTTTTACCTTAATTTCAGGATGCATGGAGATTTGCCATAATAAATTACTTTATTTCTTTTTTTAGCTTCTCTATCAGTGATATGTCTGTAGGATTTACTTTGCGCAGCGTTCCCAGATGATAAGAAACATAATCGCCGTAGTGCAGCATGTAAAACATGCGCGGAATTTGGCTGCTGCCTTTTGGGTTTATCATGTTAAACCTTGATTTTGTTGCCTTCTCTGTTACATTTATGCGCTTCTTTATCTTGCTGGCATCTGATCCGAAAACCAGAAAATAAAATTCATCTTTTCTGTACGTCTGCGCTATTGCCATTGTGTCGTTGTGGTTCAGTTCGGGAAAGCTGTTGGAGTAAGCAATGACCTTTGCGTTCTCGTTAAACTGCGTCTTCCATCTGTATGCTATGCTGCATAATGGCGGTGAACCGTAGATTACAGGTATGAGGCTCTTTTTTGAGATGTTCTTAGCGTGAATCTTGCACTCCTCGTCGTTCTTATCAAGCTGGTCTAGGAGCCCATACGACTCATTAATCTCAGACTTGGATATCACACCGAATCCTTTAAGCAAAGGGATGAGCATGTACCCTGTTGCAGACCTCGGTTGTATGTCGTTCCTCGGTATCTTTATGTTCTGGTCGCCCATCTCGCTGAGCGCTCCGCCAGAACTTATTGTAACCATATGAGCACCTGCCCTTGCGGCCTGGCTTGCCGCACTTATCGTCTCCTCAGTATTGCCTGAAAAGCTTATCGCTATGAAGAGCGTTGACTTTGATACAAATTTTGGCACTGCGTAATTGTCTATCAGGTGCACCTTGAATTCAGTGAAGAGCTCCTGGAATATCTTTCCAGCTATTCCTGATCCGCCCATTCCAGCAATAACCACTTCGCTGGCGCCTGGAGGAACATCAACTTTCTCGTTGAACTTGAGCTGCTCCTTGAGAAATCTCAGTTCATCCATGAATTCCATGATCATCCCACATCTAATGTTTTCAGCAGCCTGTCCTTCAGGCTTAGTCTCCTCACAAGATGATTGTTTGTATCAACAATATATAGATTGCTGCCGTTAACCTTTACATCGTTTGGCTCAAAAAGGCCAAGAGTATCGCATTCCGGATCCCCGAACCTGCACATTGATTTTTTGTTGCCTGATATGACATATGATGATATGCCGGTCTTCACATCTATTGATTTTATTGCGCTGTTGTATGTATCCGCTACATATATTGTGGTTCCGCTTGAACACAGCCCGATAGGATGCTGAAGTTTTGTTTCAGAAAGCCTTCCTGCCGCATCACCAAATCTGAAAAGCCCTTCCCCTGCAATAGTGCTTACATGCCTGTCCTTGATTGATATCGACCTTATTGAGGATGTCTCGCTGTCTGCGACATGTAGCTTGTTCCCGGAAAGCCACAGGCCGCTTGGCTGGGCGAAATCTGCGCCTTCCAGGTCTCCATCGGTTATATCCTCCCTTCCGGATCCTGCAAATACGGATATAGTCTTGTTTTTCATTGAATATCTCCATATTTGATGAAGCCCGGCCATTGCAATGAAAATGTAATCCCTGTAAGCAGCAACATCCCAAGGTGAATTAAGCGCGGTCCCGTCTGCATCGTATTCTATTCCATAATCGATAAGGAACCCTTCTGAGCCCGTTCCTGCAAGCGTCCTCACCTTCTTCTGATCTAGATCTATTTCCCTTAATGCATGATTTCCAGTATCTGCAACATATACTTTATTTGAATGCCAGAGCACGCCCTGGGGCCTTGAAAATGATGATTCCCTGAAATTGCCGTCTGAAAGCCCGGGCTTCATGCCTCCTATGGAATTGAGTATCGTTCCTTTTTCAGAATCCGCTATTATTATGCGGTTGTGATTTGAGTCGCTCAGCGCGAACATCGAGCCGTCATCGGAGAACGACATCTTTCCGGGATACGAAAGGGCGGAAAAGTTTCTTGGTTTACTTGTCTTTATCCGTGGTCTGAATCTGGAAATAAGGCCATTGCGCCGATACTTGTCGATTACGTCCTGTATCAGCAATTCTAATTGTGCGACGCTGATCTCACCCGCTGCCTTGAATTCTACCCTTCCAGTAGGGCCTATTATCACTACGGTTGGCCATGCGCTTACTCCGAATGCACGCCATATGCGCATGTCCCTGTCCAGGGCCACAGGATGTTCTATGCCATACCTTGAAACAGCTTCGATGACATTTGCAGGTTTTTTCTCGTTGTCGAACTTTGGGGAGTGAATTCCCAGTATTATTACAGGCATTCTTGAATACTTTTTCTCTATCTCCGAAAATACTGGAACGAGATGAATGCAGTTTATGCAGCAGTATGTCCAGAAATCAAGCACTACCACATTTCCCCTAAGATTTTTCAGTGATACTTTGAATCTGGTGTTTATCCACTCCGTCCCCTCGGGAAATTCCGGAGCATCGTGCATTATCAGATCCATTATGCCTTCCGACATAACTTTATTTTATGCACATAAACTTTTATTCGGATTAGTATACCGTATAAGACGTGCCTGGATTATCCGAATATACTGTACAATTGCTTGGGATCTTCACGTTGCCGAATATTATTACGTCTGACGCTACATATGTGCTGTCAGGCACCTTTGCGCCGCGCTCTACCCATCCCCCTCCGTTGCTGTGCCTTGAAAAGACCCTTTCGCTGCCGTTTGAGTTGAATATGTATTTACTGCAGGACATATCCAGATCGAGCAGCGTTCTTACTATAGAGGCTTTATTGTAATCCTTTCTTTCGAGGCTTATCAGTTCCCTGATCGCGGTTTTCGATTGTTTCACAAACATAGCAATCTATAGAATGATTTTTAAAAAGGTTTAAAAAAGACGAATTAGAAGACGACTAATGCCGAACTTGGTTTACGCCTTGCTGGCGAAGGCGTATCCGAGGGTGAGCAGGATGAGTTTCGCAACAAGGAAATTTGGGGCTACAATCCCGCCTATCGGGCTCAGCTCATTGAAATCTGCACCTATTAGCTCTTTTTTTGTAAGTATGTTCTTTAATATGGATGCAAGTTCGTGAAAACTGAGTCCGTCAGGTTCGGGAGTGCCAGTACTGGGTAGAATGCTGGGATCTAAAACATCCAAGTCTATTGTTATGTAAACCTTGTTTTTTGTCTTTTTTATTATTTCATCCGCAATATCTTCCGCTTTCCTTCCGTGCATGTCCTTTCTGTATATTGTTTCATTGCGGTATTTTTTGAAACCTTCCTCGTCAGTGCTTCTTACGCCTACACTGATGCAGCTGCTGCACGACTCCCTTGCCCTAGCCATAACGCAGGCATGGCAGTACTTGCTGCCCATGTATTCGTCGCGGGAGTCGCTGTGGGCATCGAAATGTATGACACTGAAGCCGTCCTTCCCGTACTTCTTGCCTTCGGCGCGTATGGAACCCATAGCTATTGAATGCTCTCCTCCAAGAAGAAGGGGCATTTTGCCTGCTTCCAATATCAGGCTTACCTCTTTTTCTATCCTGTTTATCGTTTCGTCGGGAGACTTGAAACTGGGTTCAAGCTCTTCAAGGGTGAATATGCCTATTTTTGTCACGTCGTCGCCTATCTCCTCATTGAAGAACTCAAGATTCCTGCTTGCGTCTATTATTGCGTGGGGACCGTCTCTTGCACCGCTTTTGTAGGTAGTTGTAGAGTCATAGGGAATAGGGAGTACAACTACCTTTGCACTCTCGTAATCCGGATCAAATACACCGAACAGGTTATATGGCGGCATCTGATGAAGCACTGGCATAGTATTACAGTTTTTCCAGTCTGTTATTATAATTCTTTGGTTTCCTCGGCTTCCATGTGCTGTTATGGTATGCATGCGATACAAGCAGTGGCATGGCTATGGTCGCTTCCGAGAACACCATCTGCGTGTGTTTTGTGTCCACCTTGCCCCATGAGTGCGCTTCCTTAAGCGTAGACCCTGACAGCGCCCCGTCCCTCTCGTCTGCAACAGTTATCTGCACGGCGTATTTGTGCATCGGGGCGGATTTTTTTAGCACCTCGGCTGCGACCACGGTATCCTGGACAAAATTCTTGGGCACGCCGCCGCCGACCATGAATATGCCTGTCTCCTTTGCATCCATCTTTACCTTTGTAAGCTCGAGAAAGTCCTTCACGGAATCTATTGACACATGAGAATCCTTGTTTTGCCATTGATGCTTTATAAGGCCGAAGCCTGCACTTGAATCCGAGAAGGCGGGAACGAATATCGGAACCCCTTTTCTGTATGCGGACAGCACCACTGACTCTTTGTTCTTTCCATGCTTCTCCAGGTATTTCCCCATTTCCATTATGAACTCCCTTGATGAATACGGCTTGGGGTCGAGCCTTCCTGCTATTTGTGCTATAGTGTCATCGCATATCCTGAGCTCGTCCTCGCTTATGTACGTGTCATATATCCTGTCTATCCTGTTCTTCCTAAGCTCTTCGTCGTCTGTGAGGCTTGAACCCACATAATGGCTGAAGCCAAGCCCTTCGAAGAAGTCCTGGTCGACAATTATAGCCCCGGTGGATACTATCACATCCACCATGTTGTTCTCCACCATGCCATATACAAGCTTCTTCAGACCTGCACTAAAGAGAGAGCCAGCAAGGCACAGTATTACTGTGCAATCCTTGTCAGAAAGCATGCGCTCGTATATCCTTGACGCGTTTGCAAGATTGCGGGATTGAAATGACATTGAAGAGAATGCGTCGAAAAGTTCGGATATGGTATTTGTCTTAATGTCTATATGTTTTATGCGGCTTTTGGAGAACTTGTTTATGTTGGACATGACACCATTCTACAGTTTACACATGATCGAGAAGAGGCTGGCTGAATGCGTCGGAATTAAGAAAATGCGCTACCATTTTTGCGTCCGCCCCGCAGCGCCACAGGCATTCTCTTGCAGACCTTAAGCAGGATTCTTGCTTGTCAGCGAGCTCCAGCTTCTTGTAGATCTGCGCTGCCTTTCGCAGCTCGGATGCCGCAACAAATGACTGGTATATTTTCTTTTCGAACCCTGACGAGCCCTCCATGGCTTTGTTCCCAGCCTTTTCATACGCTTTTGCGGCTTCAAGCCCCATGCCCGCCCTTAGGAAGTAACTCCCGGCAACGCCATATAAGTATATGCTGTCAATATACTTCGGGTCTACGGAAGGATGCATGCCTAATTTCACTCTGTCTATTAATCGGTGCTTGCTTGATTCATATGTCTCGATTATCTCTGCCAGCTTCATTGCGTGTCTAGCGTGTTTCTCAAAATACATGCTCTTCAAGTTTTCTATCAGCTCTTTTTTATTTTTGCTCAGTTTCTGCATTCTATACAATCCTCTCCTTTATTATCCTGTCAAGCTTGTCTGAAAGCCTTTCGCTTCTTTCCTTGAATCTGATAATCTTGAGCTTTTTCTGCGAAAGCCTTACCTGGAATTTGTCCTTGGGATTAAGTTTCGCTATTTTTATGCCATC
The DNA here is from genome assembly GCA_021803425.1 of Microcaldota archaeon. GTDB lineage: Archaea > Micrarchaeota > Micrarchaeia > Micrarchaeales > CABMGC01 > JAJZNA01. The sequence continues at coordinate 8,017 of JAJZLN010000030.1, forward strand.
ATAAATAAGCATGCCGGAATATTTGGCAACCTCTATCTCTATAGTCATCTGCAAGCCGAAAATTATCGGATTCCTGTACGGTCCCTCCGCATTTAGGAAGGTGAGGCACATTACATCAGGCGCGAGGATTATGGGACCTCCTGCAGATTTGTTGTATGCCGTTGAGCCTATAGAGCCCGTTATCAGCGCTCCGTCCCCGCTCATTGTATAGGGATATATCTCATCTCTGTGTCCATCCTTTACCCCGTATATCTTGAATGATATTTCCTCAAGAGAGTTTCTTAGCAATGCCTCATTCACTGCGTAGTAGCTCTTGCCACAGTATATTATCTCTATCTTGTTTCCTATGTGCTCTATGTTGTAATTCCCAGAGCCAAGATTCTTCTCGATGAAGGACAGGTCTTTGAGGGTCAGGTCTGAATAGAAGCCTACGCTGCCTTCCTCTCCGCTCCTTATCGGGAGTATTGGGCCTTCGTGATCCCTGGCTGCGCGCACAAACGTTCCGTCGCCACCCACGGCCAGGCAAATCTCAGCGTCATTGGATACCTTGAATTTTTTATACAGCGATTTGAGTTCAGGATATTTCTTTTTTGATATTATCTTTATCTCCATGTAATCAGTCCTTGCTTGACTTTCCGTAATAAAAGTGGATGGGCCTTCCAAGCGCTGCGCCTGCCACCTCCTGCATAAGCTCTGAAAATGTAGGATGAGGATGTATTACGTCCGCCATATCCTCAAGCGTTGCCCCCATCTCTATCGCAAACGCGGCTTCCGATATCATTGCGTTAGCGTCTGTAGAAACAATTTCAACTCCCTTGATGATATTGCTTTCATCGTATGCTACCTTTATGAACCCGTCTGTCTTTCCGATAGCTATCGCCCTTCCCAGCGCGGTCAGGGGGAACTTCTTCATCTTTATGCCGTCTCCTTCCATAGTGCCTGCAATTGCTATCTCGGGGTCTGAAAACACCACGGAAGGTATCACAGTATTGTCGAATGCAGAGTTCCTGCCTGCCGCGACCTCTGCGGCAATCCCCCCCTGCCTTATCGCCTTGTGTGCAAGCAGCGGTTCCCCTATTACATCACCTACTGCAAGTATGCTTGGATCATCAGTTTGAAGTGAATCATTAACTTTAACAAATCCTTTTTCGTCAAGCCTTACCTTTGTGTTTTCAAGCCCAAGTCCTTTTGTATAAGGCTTAAGGCCTGTTGCAACGATTGTTAGCTCTGAAGTTACTGACTCTCCGTTGCTCAGCGCTATTGTACTGCCGGATCTTGACACCGGAGATGCTTGCAGGTGCATGTTCACTCCAAGCTCCTGCATCCTCTTTTTGACTAGTGACGATGCGTCCTTGTCGAACTTTGAGAGGATGTCTGAGTGGGCTATTATATCGACCTTTGCTCCAAGCTTTGCGTAGAGTGTCCCTATCTCAACTGCAACAAATCCTGCGCCTATTATGGCAATGCTTTTTGGCACCTGTTTCAGCATAAGCGCAGCTTTGTAGTCCAATACGGATTCACCGAACTCAAATCCCTTAAGTTCTGACGGCTCAGAACCAGTAGCTATTATGGCTTTCTTGAAGTCAAGCTCTTCGCCGTTTACCAGCTGGAGCTTGCTTGAAGAAAGGAACGTGGCCTCGCTCTTTATGACCTCTACACCGTTTGATTTGCATAGGTATTCGACCCCCTGCTCAAGCTTCCTCGACACGTCCATCCTCCACTGGTACATTTTTTCCGGGTCTATGCTTGCGCCGCTTGCCTTTATGCCGAATTTTTCCGAGTGCGTAATATCATAAAAAAGGTCTGCGATGTGTATGAGCGTTTTTGAGGGTATGCACGCGTAGTTAAGGCAGTGCCCGCCCATCTTTTCCTTCTCAACAAGGGAAACGTTCAGGCCAAGCTGCGCTGCGCGTATTGCGGCCACGTATCCCCCCACTCCTCCCCCTACAACTGCAAGGTCAACCTCCTCAGGCAAGGATCCCATCACCATATATTCAGCTCAGCCCTTCAAGAAAAGCCCGGTCTTGAAGATATTTTTTTATTGAATTTACAAAACGCGCCGCATCCGCCCCGTCTATGACTCTGTGGTCGAATGAAAGCGAAAGCGGAAGCTCCTTTCCTATCACTATCTTTCCGTTCTCTGCAATAGGCGCATCCTTTATCATGTGGACCCCGAGTATCGCGACTTCGGGATAGTTTATTATGGGAACGGACAGGAACCCTCCTCCGAGGCTCCCTATGTTCGTTATGGTGAACGTGCTGTCCCTCATCTCCTCTATCGTTATTGTGTTTTCTTCAAGCTTCTTGTGGAATCCCTGTATCTCGTTCGCTATGTCGATTATGTTTTTTGTGCCTGCATCCTTTATCACAACTACCTTAAGGCCGTCCTTTGCCTCGGCAGCAAGACCTATATTGTAATATTTTTTGAGTATTATTTCCTGCCTGTCGCGGTCATAGCTTGAATTTACTAGCGGATTCTCCTTTAAGGCCTGGGCTGTTGCCTTTATTATGAAAGGAAGGAATGTGAGATGCACATTTTTTTCCGCTGCCTCCTTCTTTCTCTTGGTTTCAACCTCATACAGTGGCCTTGCATCGATTATGTCCATATGCACTGCGGCTGGAACTGATAGGGACAGCTCCATGTTCTTTGCTATTGTCTTGCGCGTCTGCGACATCGCAACCCTTTCTATCTCGTGCGAATGCTGCTGTTCGAGTATTTCCGAAAATTTCGGTGCTGTGCTTTGCTGCTGCTTCGAGGCGTGCGACTTTAGGTCGTTTTCAAGAATCCTGCCCCCTGGGCCTGTTCCTGCTACGGTTGAAAGATCTATGTTATAATCCCTCGCAAGCTTCCTTATGTACGGGGTGGCAAGCACTTCGTGTTTCTGAACATTAGTCGCGCCTTGCTGCGGCTGCGAGGTTTTGTCTTGTTCATTTGGTTTTGGCTGGGCTGGCTGCGGTTGTTTTTGCTGATTTAAAGAGGAAAGCTCTGACTCTGTACCTATATATGCAAGAACGTCGCCTACATGCACCGTGGAGTTTTCTGGTATGTTTATCTTTATTTTTCCGCTTACTGGGGCGGGGGCGTTGACTATTGCCTTGTCAGTCTCCACCTGGACGACAGGCTGGTCTTCCTTGACGTCATCGGCATCCTTTACAAGCCATTTCTGGACATGGCCTTCAGTTATGCCTTCTCCAACATCAACAAATTTTATCTCCTTCAATGGATCACGCCGACATTATTTTGTCTATGTGCATTGCAATCTTCTTCTCGTTTGGTATGTAAAATCTTTCATAGCCCGGGAACGGATATGGGAGGCTGTTTGAAGCAACCCTGAGTATTGGCGCCTTTAGCTCAAACATCGCCTTTTCAGCTATCCTTGCCGAAACCTCAGCTCCGACTCCGTAGCTTAGCGGAGCTTCATGAACGATTATAACCCTGCCGGTCTTCTTCGCGCTGGCAAGTATCGTCTGCTCATCAATTGGATTTATTGTCCTTAGATCTATTATCTCCGCATCGACCTTCTTTTTCTCAACTACATTCTTTACAGTATGGACCATTGTGCCATATGTTATTATAGTCAGATCATTACCGCTCTTTATCACGTTTGCTTTCCCTATCGGGATTTCGTATGCTTCCTCAGGTATATCCTGCTTGGTAAGCCTGTAGAGTTTCGTAGGCTCAAGGAATATGACAGGGTCATCCATTCTTGAAGCCTTTATCATGAGGCCTTTTGCATCGTATGGATTTGATGGTTCAACCACTATAAGCCCGCCTATATGCGAGTAAAGGGCTTCAGGGCTCTCCGAATGATGCTCTAATGTCCTTACCCCGCCGCTTACCGGAGTGCGCACAGTCATGGGCACCTTGAAGGAAGACCTTGATCTTGTCCTGTACCTTGCAGCGTGGTTGACTATCTGGCTGAATGAAAGGAACATGAATCCTGCAAATTGTATCTCAGGTATCGGATGCAGCCCTGCAAGCGCCATGCCTATCGAGGTGCCTATTATTCCTGATTCTGCAAGCGGCGTATCTATCACCCTGTCTTCGCCGAACTTGTCTATCAGCCCTTCTGTGACCCTGAATACTCCGCCATCTCTCCCTATGTCCTCTCCAAGAAGCACTACGTCATCGTTTTCCTTCATGCTGAGCTCTAGTGCATTGTTTATCGCGGAAACCATGTTTACCTGCATATTCATTCGCCCTCCCAGAATCCGTTTGCCTCGGACTCTTCAAGCTCGCCCTTGAGAACGTCCGGCATGAAGCTGTATACGTGCTGGAAGATGCTCCTTGGATCAGGCTTGAACGATTCAGCAATCTCCACCTCTTTGTCTATAAGCTCTTTCTGCTCGTTTGAAACCTCTTCCTCTATCTTCTCATTCCATAATCCCTTATTTGCAAGATGGAGCTTGAGCCTGAGTATCGGATCCTTAAGCTTCCATGCCTCGACATCCCCTTCGTTCCTGTACTTTGATGGTTCGTCTGAAGTTGTATGCATGCCCATCCTGTAGGTCAGGCATTCTATCACGGTCGGACCGTTTGGAGAATTGGCTAGCGCTTCTGAAGTTGCCTTGTATACCGCTACCGGATCATTCCCGTCGACCTGTATTCCCAGAATTCCTGCAGCTATGGCCTTTTGCGCAAGGGTCTGTGCAGCGCTCTGCTTTGACCTCGGAACGGATATTGCCCACCCGTTATTCTGTATTATTACCACAAGAGGCGCCTTCCATACCCCTGCGAAATTTATGGCTTCGTAGAAGTCGCCTTCTGAAGTGCCGCCGTCGCCCACATAAGCAACAACCGCATTGCCGGTTTTTTTGTATTTCTGTGCAAATGCGATGCCTGCGGCGTGGGGCATCTGCGTACTCACAGGTACTGCCATTGGAAATCCTCTTACCTCCGGAGGCATGACATTGCCTTCCTCGAAGCCCATCCAGTATAAGTAAAACAGGTGAATTGGAAGCGACCTTGCAATGTAGACACCATGCTGCCTGAATGCCGGCACAAATATGTCGTCCTTCCTCAAGGCCATGGCCGTGCCTATGTTTACTGCTTCCTCGCCTAGTGAAGGCGCGTAGGTTGCCGATCTTCCCTGCCGCTGCAGGCTTACTGCCTTTGCGTCGACATTCCTTGTCAGCATCATGAGCTTAAGCATTTCAAGCAGCTTCTGGTCTGAAAGCTCCTTTGGAAAAAGAGGCGCATCGACATTTCCCTTTTCGTCCATTATCTGCATGTACTTTATGTTTGCGCTAAATACCTCCTTGATCACACCAATCACTGATCTATTTTATTGATAAATGTTTATTAATTTGAGATTTTTGAGGTTTTATTTAAGTAAGATGAACGCGCAAAAGAAAGCTATTTATTGTTTTGTGGCACCATAAAAAAGGTATTATCTGGAGTTAGAGATATTTATGGACGCGTTGATTCTCTGCGGCGGTTTTGCGACAAGGCTTGAACCGATAACTTTTTTCGTGCCTAAACCGCTCCTTCCGGTTGGCGGAAAACCGATACTTGACCATATAGTTGATTCTGTTAAAAAAGCGGGAGCTAAAAGGATAGTGCTGTCTACAAACAAAAAGTTCTACGACCAATTCAGATACTGGTCTGAAAGCGCCGAACTTCACGGCATAAAAGGCGGAGTCGAGATTGTTATGGAGCCTACAATGAACCACGGCGAGAAATACGGCGCAATAAAAGGCATAAATTACGCCATTGAAAAGCTGGGGCTTGATGGCGACCTTATGGTTATTGCAGGGGATAATTTCTATACGTTTGGGCTGGATAGGATCACCGAAAAATTCACGCAGACGAGGAAGACCACGATAGCGGTGCATGACGTCAAATCGCTTGATGACGCACGTCGTTTTGGCGTAGTAGACATGAAAAATGACAGAGTGGTGGGATTTGAAGAGAAACCGAAATCCCCGAAATCATCGCTCATAAGCACTGGAATATACGTTTTCCCTAAGGAAATGCTTGGTATGCTTAAGGAATATGTGAGCGGAGGGAACAATCCCGACGCTCCAGGATATTTTCTGCAGTGGCTTATGAAGAAGGACGCTGTTTACGGAGTGGTATACACGGATAATTGGTATGACATAGGCACAGTTGAGACTTACAAGGAAGTGTTCGACAGGTATGTTTCTAGGCAGGCTTGATGGAGCATGTGCCTGCAAATAATATTGCGCTATTTATGGCTTTGATGTATTTGTGCTTGAGTTTTGAAAAGGCTTGTTGATTTGGATTGGGGCGGTGGCTGGCTGCATGCTATCTCTCTGTATACAACCTTAAGGTTCTTCGTATTTCTATTTCGTACTTTCGGTATATTTAGATGCTTCTGTGACATCCTCCAACGACTGAAGATCGTTGGCTTCCAGCGGTGTTTTTATATTGATAAAAGCTGGAATAATCAAAACCCATTAAAATCTGCATTTGCAAGATTCAGAAGCTGCCGATCAGATTGCAGTATACTTTCTCGAGATCTTCAAGGCTGCGCCTTGAGACCCACTCGTTCGGTGCATGCTCGTTGCCTCCCTCTGGCCCTATAGTTACTATAGGTATGTCCAGTGCGTTTGCAAAGATATTGTCGTCTGCCACAGAGCTGCCGTAGTTTATTACGGGCTCGCCGAGATTTTTGCGTATTACTGAAAGAACAGCTTTTATTTTGGCATTTTTTGTGCTGTTTTCATAGGGCTCTATGTATGGAGTAGGCCTCTTCTTAACGGCGACTGTTACTTCCGTTCTGCTGTCCAGTATCTTTCTTGCTTTCATGGATTTGACCATTGACTCCACCCTGTATTTTGCATCCTTGATGCTGCTTGGTGGAACAAGCTGTATATCAAATTCTAAATGGGCCCTGTCGGGCAGATCCAATGCGCTCTTCGATTTGCCTTCCATGCATCTTACAAATATCGTTTCGGAGCCGAGATTCCTGTGGATGCGCAGCTTGAATAAATCCGTATTTTGAACTATTTTTGAAGCTTCGTTTATGGCGTTTACGCCGCGCTGGGGATTCGCTCCATGCGCAGACAGCCCATATACATCGGCTTCTATAACAACCCTCCCCCTCCTCCCTACAGTAACTATATTTGCGCCTCCGGTATGTTTTTTCGAATCTCCGGCCTCGCATGATACTATAAGAGATATGTCTTTGAACCATTCCTTTTTTCTTATCGCGGCCCATGCACCCTGGGATATGTTCTCCTCGTCAGCACAGAGAAGCACCTTTACGCCCCTTGGTCGGCAGTTGCTTACTGCGGAGAGCATTGCAGATATGCCGCCCTTCATATCGCATGCTCCAAGACCATACATCCTGTCTCCCTCTCGCGCCATGTTAAGTGGTCCGTGTTTCCATCTTCCATGCGGCACAACCGTATCCATGTGCCCGTAGAACAATATCGGACTCCCTTCTCCAGCTCTCTCTGCGAATATGTTGAACCTGCCTTCTGCGATATGCTGCCTCTGCGTTTTGAAACCCATTTTGACAAGCAAAGATTCAAGGTACCTTCCTATTTTTTCTTCGTTTCCGAATACAGAATCGGTTTGTATTAGCCTTTCGAGGATTTGCTCGGCTTCCATGCCACTACCACGCTCTGATGAATATGAAAGGGTTCATTTTCTTAATGCTTCCTGTATTGCAGATTCCGCATCAAACCTTTCAACGGTTTTGCTCATTCCGTCACGGTCAAGGTAAGTGACTGCAAAATTTTTGGGGCTTGAATTGCCGCTGCTGTCTTTTATTTCTACATGATTCGGAAGTATGCCTGCAAACCCCCTGCCGTGCGCTGCCGCGGTTTTTATTATTGAATCGCTCGATATGTTGGATTCGGCATATATCAATTGTATGTCGCCCCTGTTTGAGCATATGTTCCTCAGGACCTCTATGAGCAGCCTCGAATATGTTGATTTGCCGCGCGACTCCTTGCTTATGTGCGCATCCGTAAGCTCGGCTATGTTGATCGTATCTCCATTAGACAGTTTTATGCTCCTGGATTCTGTTACTGATATTCCAACTATGTTTCCTGCGCCGTTATAAACGAGGCCGATTATGTTTGATCCGTTTGTAACTGTGGATATGGCATCACTTCTATTGTATCCGAATATGCTGAGAAGCGAGGAGATTTCATCAAGCTCGCTGTTTGAAAACAGCCTTTGCTGCGAATCGATGATTTTTATTTGGTATCTGGTTTTGTTGCTCTGGGAAGAAGAAGGTGCGCTTGCTGCGCTTAGCCCAAATTCAGCGGAATCCCTGGCAAGCTCCTTCATTGATTTTTGATTGTCTGTTTTGCTGAAGGTCTCATTTATTTTTTCCCTGAAAGAATTAAGAGTACTTTCGTCTATCCTGCGCGAATTTGAATTATATCCTATGTATATTATCGAGTAGGTTTCATTAACAGGTATTTGGGCTTCGATTTCCGCTCCTGAGCGCCTTATCTCGTTGTCCAGAAACGCAATTGCGCCTGAAGTCGCTATAACACGCAATGAGAGTCGCGTGTTACTGGTTTCCTCAAGCCTTTTTATTCCTTCCCGCACTGCATTCCCTATAAATTCCGCATGCTCCCGGTTTTCCACAGGAGCTATCCTTCCATCGTCTTTGCCATGCCTTACTGCAGGGCCTATGAATCCTTTCAGCCTTCCGGAGCTTGCAAGCGATATGAAACCTATGGAGCCAAAGCTACTTGAATCGGTTTCATCCCTAAATATTCTTTTCACTGATGCCGTAGACATTCACTATAAAAGCGGTTGTTTAGGTATTTAAATATGTGTATTTACATTACGAATTTAGTAATATAGTGGAATATAGGTAAAAACGTTAAAAATATTTCACTTTATTTACGGATATCGTAATCATTTAAGAACCATGTTGGTTGACGTGTCCGCTACTCCTTCAAGCGCCCTTATGGCGTCTATCATACTATTCACTTTATCCATAGTCTCTGCGGTTATGAAGCATATTATATCAAAATTGCCTGACACCTCGTACACCTCGTTTATTCCTAGTTTTTTTATGGCTCCGGCAACGTCGGATGTTACTGATTTAGATGTTGCGACCATGACTATGGCACTGACAGTTTCGGACGTATCTACAGTAAACTTCTTGATTATGCCAGAAGACGTCAATTTTTTGATCCTTGCACGGATCGCCCCCTCAGTAAGGCCAGTCTCCTTTGCTATTTCTACAAACGGCTTCCTGCCGTCTGATTTAAGCGCCTTAAGAATCTGCGAATCTATGCTGTCCATAATTAACTAAAGAAATTGTAATATTTATATACCTGAATGTATCCATATGGAAATGATTTATATGAAGTTTTCTTTGTTCAGAAAGGGTGGAAAAGAGGTAAAGGAAGAAAGCGACTCTTACAGCAGAAATGGAGACCTCAAAGCAGCAGCGAGAGAAGCTGAAGGGGCTAAAAAACGCTCCGACACCGACCCAAAGGATATAGAATACCTTAAATGGAAGATTCTTGTGGAGAAAGAAGCAAGGGAGAATGCAAAGAGAAGAATAAGATAACTGTCTTTATTTATTATTCAACTTTCTGAGAAGCTTGTAGAGTTCATTGCTGTCATTTATGAGTTTGCCCAGCAGTTTTGGTTTTATGGCTTGGGCGCCGTCACTTAAAGCTTCCTCAGGTCTGTCATGTACCTCTATCATAAGGCCATCGGCCCCGCTGGCTATAGCTGCCATAGACATAGGATATATCAAATCCCTCCTTCCAGTTCCGTGGCTTGGATCGACTATTACAGGAAATGGTGTCTCTTTTTTGAGTATCGGGACCGCACTCATATCAAGCGTGTTCCTTGTCTTGGAAGGAAAAGATCCGCCAAGAGGGATTATGCCCCTTTCACAGAGGATTATTTTCCTGTTTCCTTCTGCAACTATCCGCTCTCCGAAACTCAGATATTCATCTATCTGGGAACTTGGTCCGCGCTTGAATAAAACAGGCTTGCCCTGCCTTGCGACCGATTCTATTAAATCCTGATTGAACATGTTCCTTGCGCCTATCTGAAGAATGTCCGAATATTTGGATACTATTTCCACGTCAGTTTGGCTCCTTACCTCAGTTATTGTAGGCATATCAAATTCCTTGCCGGCTTCATACAGATATTGAAGGCCGCTGAGGCCGAGGCCTTGGAATGAATGCACCGAAGTCCTTGGCTTGAATGCCCCTCCCCGCAGTATGTCTGCGCCTGCCTCTTTGACCTGCTTAGCTATCCTGAAGATCTGTTCTCTGCTCTCTATGGAACACGGGCCGGCAATATATATTGGCTTGTTCTTTCCTATCTCAAGCCTGCCCGCCTTCACAGAGATATCGTCTTGAATGTATTCCCTGCTCATCAACTTATACGGCACAGTTATATGTAGTGCTCTCGATACGCCGCGCATTGCCCTTAGCTGATCGAAGTCAATTTTGCTTTCGTCTCCTATAATGCCTATAACTACTCTGGATTCCCCGACAGACACGTCTGCCTTCAAGCCTGAGGTTTCTATTTTGCGGATTACGCTCTTAATGTCTTTTTCAAGAGCATTTCGCTTCATTATTATCAAAAAATCACTGTTAGGTGCCTTTCTTAAATTTTGTATTTTCATTTGATTATTGAATATAATTTAAAGCTTTTGTTCAAGTTGCATGTTTACAGTTGTAATGCGCAGATACAGATTAGGGATACAGGAACGGACTTCGCGCTGATGCAGAGGATCGTCAAGATACAGTCGCGGTTATTCTGGCAACGCGTTCTACAAGGATTCTCTGGCCGTCTGGCGAGGTGTTGTTGAATATTATCCACACATATCCGTCAAAAGGGGAGCCTATGGAATTGGAGCTTATAAGAGGTCCGGCCTCCTCATCTATAGTTGGATATCCTGGTACTTTAAGATTCCCGTTGCCGATATAGATATTTATGGTGTTCGTAGAACCCTCGGGAAACGTGGACATTGCGCCGTCCGTTGATATGTATTCCATAATTGAAGACGCCAGGGGATAAGGAACATGGGTGTTCCCGAAAAAGTTCTTTATTGTGGTATTAAGCGGCGAGACTATCACTATTGCGTTGTAGATGTCTGAACCGGTAGCCTGCCCGACAGTGAAAGACAGCGTCGCCAGCGAGTTGACAGGAGCCGAGGATGGAACTATGTTTGTAAGCGTGAGGCCGTTGCACTCGAACCCTGATTCTGCAATGCAGCTCGTTCCGAGATTGTTGTTGCTGAAAACCCCGAGAGAGAAGAGCGCGATAAGCACGATCGCGATTATGAGTATCGCCCATCCGTACGTCATCAGGTACTCCATCGCGCTCTGGAGCTTTGTGCTAAACATGATATTTTATTTAGAGGTGACACTATTTTAAAATATGATGTGATAGTCGCGAAACTGCCTACAGCTAAAGCATGTGGGCTTCCAATGATTGATGGTTTTTATGAAAAAACAAAAACCAAATATAGTTCCTGATTCGGAGACACCGCTTGCGACTGCCTAGTTTGCAGTTGTAGAGGCGAATATCTCCCTGAGCGTTAGTTGAGTTTAAAGGCAAGTTCTTGAAAACGTTTGAATCAGGCTGCACTGAGCCTTTCCATTAACAATTAACGTATTTGCCCATTGCCCATGAACAAAACTTTTGGCGAGGGCGAGATTTGAACACGCGGCCTCTAGATTTCTTAGCAATCACAGCAAAATGCTCATCACTCATAAAAGCTTAGCATATGAGTCTAGCGCTCTAACCAGGCTGAGCTACCCCGCCAGCACTTAAGTATTGTCCCGAATTGGTTTTTATTTGTTTGTTTTGCAGCTTTACAGCGAGCTTACTATCAGGGCGCCAATTATTATTATTGCAAATCCCAGAAGTTGGATTTTTGTGAATCTTTCCCTGAAAAAGTATATGCCTATCAATGCCGCAAACACTGGAGCAAGAGAATTGATCACTCCGGTAAGCCCCACCGCACTCAGCATCACCACCGCGCCGAACCCCACGGATCCCAAACCGTCAAGTATGCCTACGGATAGGATGCCTTTTGCATATGCTGAAATTTTATGGTTCGTCTTTTTGAACCTTACGAATTGCGCTGCAATTACGAAGGCGATCAGTGATGTGAGCTTCATGGCCATTATTGGAACTGCAAAAGTTCCTGATGAGTCAATAGCATATGCGTATATTATGAATGATGCAGCCCAGAGAATGAAGGCCAATGCCGCTGGAAGGAGCTTTCTATTGAATTCATGTTTTTCAGTAGTTGCAATGAGCGCAGCGCCTATGAATACCGTTATCACGCCAATGACGCCTATGCTGCTTAAAGATTCGCCGAATATGAGGAATCCAAATACAACATATACCAGCGAACTTAGTTCTGCAAAGGCCATTGAGTTTGCTACCTGCTCGGTTTCAAGTGACATGTAAAATGAGACATACCCTAGGGCAAGGATTATCCCGGCTGCAACAGAAAGTGCGATAGGGTATACAGAGATTGAGCCGGTGTTTACGAAGAATAAAGACGCAAATGCGGGCATAAGCCCAATCACCATTATCATGATGCCCGTCCTGTAAGCACCCACCTTAAGCACAAATTTCTTGCTTATCGAATCGGCCAGAAGGAATGAGATTGAATAAAGCAGTGCAGCTGCAATTTGATAGGTTGTCATGAAATACCCAAGATTTATATTATAGATTCTGTATTTATACAATGTCTACAAAAAGATGGCCTTGGTAGTGTAACGGCTTGCATAGGAGGCTGTGGACCTCCAGGACCGGGTCCGACTCCCGGCCTAGGCCCTGCTAGATATTTTAACGATGATTCTGAAGTCCATGAAGACAGGCATTGAAGCCAGAAACATGGAACTTAAATTTAAAAACATTTTGCAATGTTTTTTGGTACTATTTTTCATCCGCACTGTAGTGCTTGTTTAAATATTTTTGTTGTGAATTCAATCTTTGCTGACGACTTATATACGATGCATGATTTTGGCGATGATATGGCTCCGAAGGATGAAAACAAATCTATTACTGAAGTTGAAATGACGCCAAACATCAATAGAATAGACTTGCCTAAGGAGACCCTGGATTTCTTTAACGGAGACGAGATAAGGGCGCGCGTTTTCTTTGAGAAGTACTCCCTAAAGGATGATTTAGGAAATATTACGGAAAAACTGCCTTCGGAGATGTGGGACAGGATTGCCGGGGAAATATCGGGTGTTGAAAAAACTGAAGAGAAGAGGAAGGAATGGAGAGAAAAATTCAGATGGCTGCTCGGGGATTTTAGGTTCCTGCCAGGAGGAAGAATACTTTTTGGTGCGGGACAGAAGAGGAATTCGACGCTCCTTAACTGCTATGTCATTCCGATAAAGGACGACACTCTGGAGGCGATATTTGACTGGTGCAAAGAAGCCGCAAGAACATATAGCTACGGAGGCGGGGTAGGAACTGATTTGAGCGTATTAAGGCCTTCGAAGTCTCCCGTGAACAATTCTGCCATAGTATCAAGCGGGGCCGTGTCATTCATGAATATATTCAGCGAAACCACGCACACAATAGGGCAGAATGGGCGGCGAGGGGCATTGATGATAACGTTGGATGTAAATCACCCGGACATAATGAGGTTCATAACTGTGAAAAGGGATATGGCGAGCGTGAGATATGCCAACATAAGCGTTAAGGTAACTGATGAATTTATGAGGGCGGTAAAGGAGGATGGAGAATTTGCATTATGGTTCGAAAACCCCGTGATTGGTCGCATTGAAAAGAAGGTAAAGGCCAGGGAGGTATGGAATGAACTGGTAAAATCTGCGCGTGACTGGGCGGAGCCAGGGCTCATATTCTGGGACACCGTGAAGAGATACTCTCCTAGCGAATACAATGGCATGAATGTTATAAGCACAAACCCGTGCTCTGAGCAGCCGCTGGAAGGATATGGAGCATGCGACCTTGGCAACATCAACTTGTCGGCTTTCGTGCTTGAGCCGTTTAGCGGCAGCGCAAGGCTTGATTGGATAAATCTTGAGAAAGCTGTGAGGTACTCTGCGCGGTTCCTTGACAATATTTTGGATTACAATGCAGACAAGCATCCGCTTAAGCAGCAGAAGGAAGCGGGCCTCTCAAGCAGGAGGATAGGAATAGGCATAACGGGGCTTGGTGACATGCTGGTAAAGATGCACATAAAGTATGACAGTGAAAAGGCCCTTGCCCTAGTAGATGACATGTTCAATAGGATAAAACTAATTTCATACGACGAAAGCTCCAACATAGCGAAGGAAAAGGGATCCTTCCCTCTTTTTGACGCAAATAAACATGTTTCAATGGGATTCATAAAAACGCTACCCGAAGCGACAAGGGAGAAGATAATGAAAGACGGATTGAGAAATGTTGCGATACTCACCGTGCCGCCTACCGGGAGCGTGTCTGTACTTGCGGGCACTTCAAGCGGCATAGAGCCGATATTTGCATTCAGCTACACGAGGAGATCAGAGTCGCTGAGCAAAGAATTCTTCAAAGTATACCATCCAATTGCCTTTGAATACATGAAGCTTTTTAACATATCAGATGAGAAGGATCTGCCGGAATTCTTCGTGCCGGCACACAGGATAAAACCTGAATTTAGAGTCAAAATGCAAGGAATAATACAAAAGCATATTGACAGTGCCATATCATCCACGGTTAATCTGCCAGAGGATACGTCCGTTGAGCAGGTAGGGGAGATATACCTCAAGGCATGGGAGTCTGGATGTAAGGGCATAACAGTATACAGGGAAGGTTCAAGGGAGGGCATACTTATAACCAATGACGAACAGGAAAAAAGCGCGGCAAAAAAAGAAAATAATAAAGAAGCATGGGACAGGGGAAGATTATTGACTGGGCAGACCATGAACATAAAGCTTCCTGATGGCGGGCTTTATGTGACTGCAAACTTTGATTCGATATCGATAAGGGAGGTATTTATAAATCTTGGAAAGACCGGTAGCGAGGAAAAGAGTTATACGGAAGCGATAGGCAGACTGATAAGCAAGTATCTGCAGATAGGGGGGGATGTGCGTGAAGTCGTTGAAAGCCTTAAGGGCATAAAATCCAACTCACAAATTACATGGGACAAGGGAATGAAGATATACAGCGTGCCTGACGCAATTGCAAAGTCTCTTGAGATAATGGCTGGTATTGCAAATCCGGGATCAACTGCAAGCCTGTTCAAAAACGCCGAAAAATCAGGAAAGCAGATGCCAATGAGCACTTCTGTTAGCAAGGACGAGGGGATAACGCCAGACGAATGCCCAAAATGCAGCGAAAACACGCTAGTGAATGAAAACGGATGTTTCACCTGCATGTCGTGCGGATTCACGAAATGCGAATAGCTCCTGATCCGCCGCCTGAAACTGAAAAACATGCAACAGATGAAAGTTGCCGTCAGCTTGTTGCTTTAACGCTTATCTTGCCGTATATCGTTCCCGGGATGCCAGTATAGGAATTTGTATAATTTATTTCCACATATCCGGTAAATATTGAACCTATCCTTCCGAAGAAAGCCGTGCCGTTCGAGTAGCATTGTATGTTGGAGAATATGTAATTTGAGCCTATGGGCATCTCAAGTATGTTTACGGGAAGGCCCGTAGCGGGAGGGTTTGTAACCTGGTTTACGGGCAGATCGTATGAGAAACTTTGTGGATTTGTGCATCCTATGGCAGTTACGCCTATCGGGTCAGAGGTTGTCTGGAGCAGATTAAGGGTGAGTAGCCCGTTCTGAGTCATAAAAAAATTCTGGCATGAAAATCCTGCGGGGAGTATGCACTCCTGAGGGGAGGAAGATGACACATTGATGAATGTGAAGAACACAACACCCACAATAGACAGTATTAGTATCGCCCACCCGTAAGTTGAAAGATACTCAATTGCACTCTGTAGCTTCATGAATCTGTTTTGAACATAAACCAATAAATAAGTAGTTATTACGGATTTGCTTGGGAGCGGCATCTGTACGTAATGTGCAGAATTATGTGGCATGCGCCTCTTGTATTCAGTCGAATTTTCTTGGATGAGGAAGGTCTTTAATACTTGTGCTTTAAGTAATATAGGAAGTTAGGTGTTTGATTTATGACGCAGGAAAGACCTTTTGACCTCTTGAACAAGTCCATAGGACAACAAGTGCTCATACGGCTAAAGAATGGTACTGACATACGCGGCAAGGTAGTTTCATTTGACGCTCACATGAACATTGTGATAGAAGGCGCAGACGAGCTCGATGGCGGCGACTTAAAGGCAAAGCTCGGAACTATACTGCTCAGAGGAGGAAACATTTTATTCCTATCCCCTGTCTAAATCTAATGTGGGCTCCTGGCGCAATGGTAGCGCGCCTGCATGGCATGCAGGAGGTTGCGGGTTCGAAAACTATGCCGAAAATCCCGCGGAGTCCACTTTGCTTAACTATAAATAGGAGTTAGGATAATAATATTTCATGCCGAATGGACATCACAGGCATAGAAAAAGGAAGGCGCACAATCACCATAAAGTCACTGCAGGACCTGTGAAGGAATGCATTAATTTATACAACAGCACAAACGCGACAGCAAAGATGCACAGGCACGTAAAAAGCGTGGTGCGCAACGACACAAAAATAGTGCATCAGGGGGACAATATAGTGCTCAGTGACGGAAAAATACTGAACCAGACAACTGAGATTAAGGGACAGTATGAAGCTGCGATGAAGGATGTATTTTTGAGTCTTGGGATCCTGCCACGCTACGAGGCGCTGAAATTCGAGATAAAGAACAATGATCTTTGGCCGCCGGACTTTATAACAAGCTTGTTCGTGAATGGGAAGCAGGTAATATTTGAACCACATTCCAGAATAGATGAACACTACCTTGCAAGGATGGAAATTTTCAAGGAGAAGTGGCCTAACTTTTATTTGATACTTATAAAAAGCAAGCTAGATAATCCAGACATGTCACATATAGACAAGAATGTGAGCGGACCTCATGGCAAGTATATAGATGAATTATGGAATCTGCCGTACATACATACATCAAAAACCGAATATCAGAGCGACTCCAAGATATGGAAGAAAAAATTCGTTGAGCTGCTTGAGGACCTTGTCAAGAATAGGGCCGATAATCCAGCAAGGGAAGAATATATTAAAGCCCTGAAAGGGATGAGAAGAGATGGCAGAGATTTTGATGCAGGAACAGATTCTGCATAATACAGCCATATCGATCGGGAGCACACTTGCTGACGCGCACTGCCATCTAGATATGTTCGCAGACCCGAATACTGTGATAAATGATTCAGTTATTGGCGGAGTGAGTCTCATCATAACTGCAGGAGGAAGCAAGAAATCAAGCCTTGAAGCTGCAAGGATTGCGGATGGAAAAGTCGTGTTTGCAGTCATAGGGATAGATCCGTCAAATGCGAAGGAAGATGTCGATTTTATAGTTGACATTAAAAATGTGCTAAAGTCCAACAGAAACATAGTAGGCATAGGCGAGATAGGGCTTGACTATAAAATAGACGTTGAAAAGGAGATACAGAGGAAGGCATTTAAAAGGCAGATAGGAATCGCAAAATCGTTTAGCATGCCGATAGTAATTCATTCAAGAGGGGCTATTGACGACGTAATTGAAATAGTGAAGGAGAGCGGCGTAAATAAGGCTCTGTTCCACTTTTTTGAGGGGAATGAAATACAGGCAAAGACACTTGCTGAAATGGGAAACCTCATATCACTGCCTCCGCAGGAATCCGCGCGGAGGAAAAGGATTATAAACTCTCTAGACATAAGGAGTATCGTTGTTGAAACCGACTCGCCTGTTGTTGGAAAGAGCCCGCTTGATGTGATAGGCACTATCGGGTGGATAGCAGAATTGAAAGGCATGGAATTTAAGGATGCTGCATCTGCAATTACGGAAAACGTTAAAAAGCTCTTTTCCATATGATATAAGGCTGGGCCTGTAGCTCAGCTTGGATAGAGCAGCACCCTTCTAAATTCTGAAGAAAGGTGATGGTCGTGGGTTCAAATCCCATCAGGCCCGAGCGCAAAGAAATGTAAAGTGATTAAATGGAGAACAATCAAGAAGCAGATGCGAAGATTACGCAGATAAAGCAGCAGATCGACGTTTTGCTGAATGACAACAGCGTTCCGAGGAATGTCAAGAACGCCCTTAGCGAGGCGAGGAAGGCTCTCGACCAGCCAGAAGCGGAATACACTGTGAGATCTTCTGCTGCCACATACAAGATTGACGAAATAAGCAATGACATAAACCTGCCGCCTTATGCAAGGACGGTAGTGTGGAACCTACTGAGCATGCTCGAATCTATCAAGGAGTAGCCAGATTTAAATAGCAGTACTTGATCTTTTCTTCGGCGATGAATTTAAAAGCCGAGTAACGTTGGTTTTTATCCCATTTTTACAAAAAGTCACTCCAAAAATTGATAAGGCCCGCATTACTAACTGTACGAATAATTTTGAAAGATATAAATCTCTATTATTTAAGTTCCGTCTTGTTCTCCGATCGGACAAAAACCGCCGCTGGTAAGCGACCCTTCATATCCTGCTCCACCGTTGGTACTGCTGCCCGGCAACCAACACAGAGTCACAGGACTATCGCCACTAACCCAACCTGGGCAGTCATTAGCATTCTGCACACCTGCTTCTGCACATAGATTAGTTGTCTGACCATTTATTACGCAAAAGCCATCAACATTGATACTAACAGAACCTGGAAGGAATCCTGTACCATAGCATCCCGGGCTAGGAGCAGTAGAAGTATATTCGGCATTTTCAATTATATCGCCATAGAAAGTTATCGTTGCAGGATTGTTTGGACCGGCATATGCGCCATTTCCTAATGCAGTCCATTGGCTAAACGCGTAACCTGATGCAGGTGTTGCAGTTATTGTAACAGATGTCCCATATTGGTATCCTGAAGTGCATGCGCCTGAATAAAATGAACTTACAGATTCAGTTCCGCCGCCTGTGCTGCTTTCAAGAGTCAATGAATAACATATAGGGTTGTAGTTTGCATTGTAATTAGTTATTCCAGAAGGCATTGTAAATCCATACGCATTATTTGAACTTCCGCATCCTGGATAGTTGTTTGGATAGTAATTAGTGAAAAAATACATGTAGGAGCTGAATGTCCAGCCAGAAGCTGCTGCCGAATACAGGCAAACAGTGTTGCCAGGGACTACATTTTGCATTGTAAGCGTTGAAGTTGAGGTTCCAGAGCAGTAGGACGGCATTGGATTGGCTTGCGGATTACATATCTGTACAGGATTACCAGAAGAATCAAGTTCCGCTATTTCTGCGTTAGATTGTCCTGCGGAAGGGTTTGGCGAAAGGGAAACGCTTGGGTTGTAGTTTGCATTGAAGTCTATATTCGAACTAGACATTGTAAACCCATATGGATTATATATTGAACTTCCGCATCCCGGATAATTATTTGGTGGTATTTGAGTGAAGAAAGCTTCATAGGAGCTGAATGTCCATCCTGGAGCCGCGTCTGTAGTAAGGCATACAGTATCTCCTTGATTGACTCCAGACATTGTAAGCGTTGAAGTTGAGGTTCCCGAGCAGTAGGACGGCATATTCCCAGCTCCAGGATTGCAATCTTGGCCGTTGGTTAGATCTTGTATTGCTGCATTTGTCTGTCCTGCGGAAGGATTTGGCGAAAGGGAAACTGAATATGAAACAGCGCTTGGAGGTATGGTTATTTGAAGCATGGAGTTCGTTGAACATATATTCGGATTAAATGTAACATCACAAGCTTGAAGCTGATAATTACCTGATGCGAAAGTTCCTACATCATATGAGAATGTGCCCGCGCTCTGACCGAGCCATCCACCATAAACACCGTTGCAAGGGCCCCCATAGGAATTAGTCTGGCACCAATATAGTGCAACGTCATCAGAAGTTATTGAAGTGATTCCGGTAGCATAATCTGGATTTCCTTCTGTATCCACGCTTTTCTGAAGTGATAATGAAACTATTGGCGAATATACAGCTTCTATGACTCCGCTAGAAACTGCGCTTGCGGTTGTCTGCTTTGAAGTGGTGCTCTGGACTGAAGCTCCTCCGCTCGTAACCCACTTGAATGTGGCCTGTGGCGCGCCTGGATATGAAGACGCTATGTTGTATGTTATTCCTTTTATGAAGTTCACGTATGAACCGCTCGGATATGCAACTCCGTTAAGCACTATATTTGCTGTGCTTGGCTCAGAAATGAGCTCAACCTGAAAGAGAGGTAGTGTTGGGGAGACATAGACGACTGCTGATCCGGTTGTGTTTAGCGTTGGGCATCCGCTCTTAGCGCACTGCGAATATGAGAGCTGGAATCTTGGCTGAAGCTGCGAACCTGCGCCGGGTGCGAAGTTCTGTATTATTGCATTGCAGACGACAAGTGAGCCTTGCGGCGCGTTTGCCGGAAGGCATTCGCCATGAGAATACGTTTGGGATGAAGTTGGAAATACCGTGAAAGCGTTGCCTGGTGCAAAGTACATTGTTGTGCCGAGGTTGTTGGTGAAGACGGCTATTGCCGATGTCTGAAGCGCGTTTGACGAAACTGCAAACTGCTGGCAGTCCAGCTGCGCAGATATGAAGCATGTTGAAGGCGTGAATGTAGAGGTCTTTCCCTGAAGGAAAAGCACAGCTATTATTCCGACGACTATCACAAGAATTACTATTGCCAATGAGAATGATGACAGATACTCTATGGAACTCTGGTTCTTTGAGCGTTTATGCATGGGTTTTACCTGCAACATTTACTTTGATATGTATTGATTTTATACGGCAAAGATTTATTAAAACGCTGTGATGAATGCTTGCTGCGTCGTGCATCTGCACATGCAAGTTTTGTTTAACCCAGCTCAGTTTATATAAATT
Source organism: Microcaldota archaeon (assembly GCA_021803425.1). Taxonomy (GTDB): domain Archaea; phylum Micrarchaeota; class Micrarchaeia; order Micrarchaeales; family CABMGC01; genus JAJZNA01. The sequence goes on from JAJZLN010000030.1 coordinate 28,860, forward strand.
TAGGCGCAGATTATGCTGGGGATGTTTCAATGACAGATAGTGATCTTGTTGCAGAACTGGCAAAGAGGCTTGTGGGGATAGCGATAATCAGCTCGGACATAAATGACGGGGACTTGAATGGAAAGGACATGGAGGCGCTTATAGGCAAAATAACTGTTTTTTTTGAGAATGCTGAAAAACCTGCAATATTGACTAGGGAGGTGCTTTTGCTGCTTGAAGGCGCGAAGGATACTAAGAATGAGATTACGGTGGAAATAGCTGCGCTTCTTGATTTTAGGCCTCTGGCAAAGGAAACGGAAGAAAATTTCATGATACGAAGCGTGCATGGTCAGAAGACCGATGGCACAGTTGCGGACTTCACGCGCCATTTCAGCGATAGGCTCGAGCAGGTGAAATCGATGATACAATCGGGCCTGAATAATAACACAGTTGGGATGCTGCAGGGAATAGAGGATATGAAGAGATTCACCGTTGGAAGGGAGATAGTGATAGCTGGAATGGTCTATGAAAAGTCAATTACAAAGAACGGGCATATTCTTGTTACTGTGGATGATGAAACAGGACGCGTGAAGGTTCTTTTCGCAAAGCCATCGAGAGAGGTGACGAATAGCGCAGCCGCAACTCTTTTCTCAAGCGCTTACAAAATAATTAATGACGAGGTAATAGCGGTAAGGGGGAAGGTGTCTGGAACAGATTTTATAATAGCGAAGTCGCTGATGTATCCCGGCGTGCCTGTGCATCAGCGCAAAAAAATAGAAGAAGACATATCGATAGGTTTTTTGTCGGATATACATGTGGGGAGCAAGCTATTCATGCAGAAGCAGTTTGACAGGTTTACAGAATGGATGAATGGAAAATTCAAATACAGGTCCGATTATGCAGGCAGGATAAAATATGTGGTAGTCAGCGGGGATCTTGTTGATGGCATAGGGGTATATCCGAACCAGGACAGGGAGCTGGCAATAGATGACATTTACCTGCAATATAAAAAACTGTTTGAGATGCTTGGAAAGATACCGGAATATGTCCACATATTCCTGCTGACTGGAAACCATGATGCTGTGCAGCGGGCGGAGCCGCAGCCGGAGCTTCCAAGCGAGTTCTGCAAGGATTTTATGCTTGAGAACATGCACCTTGTCTCGAATCCAGGATATATGACTCTGCATGGCATGCGCATACTCGGGTATCATGGGACATCACTTGATTCCGTAATACAGGGAATACCGGGATGCAGCTATTCGAGGCCCGAGGAAGCGATGGTTGAGGTGCTGAAAAGAAGGCACCTGTCCCCGATATACGGAGACAACCCGATAGTCCCTTCAAAAAGGGATGAGATGGTGATAGACCAGGTGCCGGATATATTGCATATGGGCCATCTTCACAAGAACGGATATTCAGAATATCACGGCACACTGATAGTCAATAGCGGAACATGGCAGTCCAGAACGTCGTATCAGGTAAGGCTTGGACATATGCCGACACCTGCCGTGTTGCCGGTGTATGAAGCAGGCAGGATGGAGCTTGGGACTGTTGACTTCAACAATGTATTCGAGTGATTTTATGGCGATAAAAGAATATTTTGATACGCTTTCCTTGGAATTCAACAAGGCGTACGGAGTTGCAAAGGAGGCAAGATTGAAGGGATTTGACCCTAAAGAAATAGTAGAGATATATCCTGCCCCAGACCTTGCCAGCAGGGTTGAAGGGCTTATAGGCATTGAGGGCCTGGCCGAAATAATAAGGACGCTAGCAAAAGGGCAATCCAGAAGCAAGCTTGCATTCAATGTAGTGGAGGAGATATGCAAGGATCCAAGGTTTGATACATATGAGCTAATAAAAAGAATAGAACTTGCAGTGCGGGTAGGCGCGGCAATACTTACCGAGGGGGTTCTCGTAGCTCCCACAGAAGGGATAACGGGCATCAAAAGATACAAAAATTATGACGGCACAGACTATATAGCCGTACTCTATGCCGGTCCAATAAGGGGCGCAGGAGGGACATCGGCGGCACTGTCCGTGGCGCTGGCGGATTATGCGAGAAGGATATTCGGTATTGGAAGATACAAGCCGACCATGGATGAAGTGGAAAGATATGTTGAGGAGGCTGAACTGTACCATACAAGAGCCGCAAGGCTGCAGTATAAACCATCGGATGACGACTTAAGGACCATAGTGAATAATTGCCCTGTATGCGTTGATGGGGTATCTACCGAAAACCTCGAAGTGGGAGTGCATGCCAACATAAAAAGAATTACTTACGAAGGAAAAGAGGTAATGATACCAAATAGGGTAAGAGGAGGGGTACCTTTGGTTCTATGCGAAGGAATAGCCCAGAAGGCGAAGAAGCTGATGAAGGAGGTGAAGCCTTTCGGGCTTGAATGGGACTGGCTCGGCAATATCATAAAGATAGACATAAAGAAATCGGAAAGTGAGAAACAGTCGTCTACATTTCTTGATGAACTCGTTGCAGGCAGGCCGATACTGGCTTATCCTGATTTTATCGGAGGCTTCAGGCTTAGATATGGAAGAAGCAGGATGACGGGCATAGCAAGCAAGGGCTTCAACCCTGCAACGATGATACTTACACTGGGATTCATAGCAGTAGGAACGCAGTTAAAGGTAGAATTTCCGGGAAAAGGATGCATTGCAGTTCCTGTTGATTCCATAGAAGGGCCTTTTGTCAGGCTGAAATCCGGAGAGGCTTTGAGGATAAACGACGCGGAAAGCGCAATTAAGTACAAGGAGGATATAGAAAGCATAATCTCGATAGGGGACATGCTCGTGACTTTCGGTGATTTCAGGAAGTCGAACTCGCAGCTCAAGCCGACCAGCTATGTTGAAGAATATTGGGAAGGCCAGCTTGCAAAATCAGGATTCCAGGGTCACGTGGACAACGCAAAGATAGGATTTGATGAATCTTACAGGCTTTCTTTGGAATATGGCGTGCCGATACACCCAAAGTTTCTTTTTGAATTCCAGGCGGTAAGCGGAGGCATGATACGCAACCTTGCAATGCACATAATACGCAATTCCGAATTTTCCGGGGAGGGCATATACGACATGAGCGACATGAGGATAGGTAATGACAAGGAAATAAAGAGGACCCTGGAGCTGCTTAATGTCCCCCATAGGATTGAGGAGGGCAGGATATTTATAAAGAGCGATTTTGCAAAGAGCCTTGTCGCCTCGTTGGGGTTTGTGGATACTGACAAAATTAAGCTTAAGGTAAATGAGCTGGTGACGGACGGATATGACACATCGGTAAATGACGCATTATCGCTGCTTGGCAAAGTTTCCGCATTCCAAATACCGAAAAGATCCACTTATATCGGGGCAAGGATAGGAAGGCCGGAAAAAGCGAAGGAGAGGCTTATGAAACCGGCCCTGAATGTCCTATTTCCTGTTGGCTCATTCGGAGGAAGGGACAGAAACATAACCTCTGCATATACTTCACAGTCAAGAAAATTCAGGAGCGACATAAGTGTGGAAATAGCGCGGTACAGGTGCAGGAACTGCAAAAGAATAATGCCGGCCCAATTCTGTTACGACTGTGAAATGCGCACAGCGGTTGAAAGATCTTGCACAAACTGCGGTTCGCTGTCCGATACATTTATTTGCGGAAAGTGCGGATCCGGGACGGTGGGATATGAAATCAGGGGCATAGACATTGAAAAAATAGCGTCAATGGCAATGAAAAAGACGGGATTGGGGACGCTTCCTAAAGTCATAAAGGGGGTAAAAGGAATGATGAACAGGGACAAGGTCGTAGAGCCCCTGGAAAAAGGAATACTGCGGACCATTAACGGCGTATATATATTCAAAGACGGGACCGCGAGGTTTGACGCTACAGACGTCCCGATAACGCATTTCTATCCGAATGAAATTGGCGTAAGCGTGGAAAAGCTCAGAGAGCTTGGATATGATAAGGATTGCCTTGGCAATGACCTATGCGACGGTGAACAGCTTGTTGAACTAAAGCATCAGGACGTGCTTATCAACAGGCATGGGGCGGAATACATGCTGAAGATAACACACTTCGTAGATGCAGAGCTGGAGAAGATTTATGGATTGAAACCTTTCTACAACGCAGCAACCATAACAGATTTGGTTGGAAAGCTCACTATAAGCCTTTCGCCGCACACGTCATGTGGGGTGCTCAACAGGATAATAGGCTTTACTGAGGCGTATGTGGGATTCGCCCACCCTTATACAATATCGGCAAGGAGAAGAAACTGCGACGGAGATGAGGATACCACGATGCTGCTTCTCGATGCGCTCATAAACTTTTCTAGGGAATTCCTTCCGCAGAGTGTCGGAGGAACGATGGATACGCCGCTGATACTTACGGTCAACCTTGATCCGCGCGAAGTTGATGATGAAGTACATGCAATGGAAACAGTAAGCAGATACCCCATGGAATTTTATGAGAAGACGCTTGCATGCGCATCTCCAGGAGAAGTGAAGATTGAGTGTGTTGAAGACCGCCTTGGAACCGAAGAGGCATTCAGAGGCATAATGTTCACGCACGGAATATCATCAACAACGGTGAGAAGCTCCCCAAAGAGATCCACATACACTACGCTGAAGACCATGAATGAAAAAGTGGAGGCGGAATTCAGGCTGATGAGCATGCTTGAATGCGTGGACATACGCGACGCGGCGAGGAAGGTGATAACAAGCCATTTCATGAGGGACCTCATAGGCAACATGCATTCCTTCTCAAATCAGCAGTTCAGGTGTTCGGTGTGCAATGCTAAGTACAGAAGAGTGCCGATTGCAGGAGTATGCGCAAAGGAAGGAGGAAAGCTGCTTCTTACAATATCAAAGGGCAGCATAGAAAAATACCTGGATGTTGCAACGGGGCTTGCTGACAGATACGGCCTGGACAATTATATAAAGCAGAGGCTATACCTTATTAAAATGGAAATAGACGGAGTATTCAGCGGAACGGTGAATGATGAAAACATGAATTCGGAGAACCAGCAGTTCAGCTTGATGAAATTTATGTAGTTGAAAGCAATGGATGTGATAGTTGGAGGCACGTTTGGATATTTGCATTCAGGACACAAGGCACTGCTTAAAAAGGCGTTTGAGATAGGAGATTTTGTGTGCATCGGGCTTACCACGGACAGATACGTGAAAATGAATAAGAATGCGGATATACCTGTTTACACCGAGAGAAAAAGGATTCTGGAGGATTTTGCAAGAAGGCAAGGTAAAGGATTTGAAATCGTGCCGATCGATGATGGATTCGGACCTTCAATCACTGGAAAGTTTGATGCAGTGGTGGTAAGCGAGGGCACCATAAAGGGCGCGCTTGAGATAAACAGGATTAGAAAGGAAAGGAGGCTCGAAGAACTGGAGATAATCAAGATAGGCTATGTAATGGCGGATGATTCGATTCCAATATCCACATCGCGCATAATCCGCAAGGAGATAACTGCGGAAGGGAGGCTCATTGCAAGAAAGCGGAGGAAGAGCATGGCCTGAAGCAAATATAGAAGATTTTTATTTATTTTGTATATTTTATTGAAATTTCAACTTTTTATTGAAAAAAACAAATATTTATATATTAGTTTGACTATAATTGCATCATGGTTTTGGAAGAAAAGATTGTATTAAAGACCATGAATAGGCCGAGCAAGGAAAGCGTTGACAAGTTATCGGAATGGTTCTGCCAGGTGCTTGGCCTCGGAAGCAAGGACAATGAGCTTGAGCCCGAAATACTCAAGGCAGTAATAAGCGGAAGCGTTGTAGGAAATGGGATTACAAGCAAGGACCTGAACACGGAGCTTGAAATCCCGAGAAGCACGGTAATATACCATCTTAACAGATTCATATGTTCAGGGATAGTTGTAAGAAAAGGGAGGAAATATTATCTTAGGTCTGAAGACATGAAAGGCACGATTGAGGAGCTCCAGGCGGACATGGAAAGGGAGTTTGTGCGCATGATGGAATTCGCGGACAAGATGGACAAATTGCTTGAAGATGATTTTCATGGGAGAAAAAGATCCAAAAGATGAAACCAAAAAGAACACGGAAAGGGAAGGAGGCGAGGGAGCAGGAATTTCCGCTGAAGCTGCTGCAGAAAAAGAATGCGCAGAGACCAAGGACAGGCTCCTCAGGATGGCTGCGGAGTTTGACAATTACAAGAAGAGGGTTGCAAAAGACATAGATATTTCAAAAGACTCCGGAAAGGCGGAGGTGATTGCGCGCCTCCTCCCAACGATAGATGAATTCGAGCTTGCGCTGGGGTCTTCGGATGAGAAGGATGAACATATGAAGGGGATGGCACTGGTGTTTTCCAACCTGATTTCGTCGCTGAAACAGTTTGGACTAAGTGAGATAGATGCAAAGGGGAAGTTTGACCCGTATAAGCATGAGATAGTACTTACAAGAAAAGGGAGTGGAAAGGAGGATGGAGTGATAGTTGAAGTGGTAAGAAAAGGTTATATGATGAATAATATAATGCTTAGGCCTGCATCCGTAATAATAGCAAAATCGGATGCCGAAGGCTGAAAAATAAAAAAGTTGGTAATATGAAAATAATAGGAATAGATCTTGGAACTTCGAATTCTGCTGCAGCTGTGCTTGAGGGAGGAAGGCCGGTCCTTATACCAAGTGCGGAGGGGACCTCGCTTTATGGAAAGTCTTTTCCAAGCTACGTTGCCTTCACTAAAGAAGGAGACAGGATTATGGGAGAACCCGCAAAGAGGCAGGCGGTGGCCAACCCTGAAGGCACGGTGAATGCCTTCAAGAGAAAGATAGGCACCGACTTCAAATATAAGATTTGGGGAAAAGATTACACGCCACAGGAACTGTCTGCAATGCTTCTGCAGAAGATAAAAAAGGATGCTGAAGCGTTCCTGGGCGAGGAGGTTAAGAAGGCCGTGATAACAGTGCCTGCATATTTTGATGACAATCAAAGGCAAGCCACGAAAGATGCAGGTGAGATAGCCGGACTTGAAGTTGTGAGGCTTGTGAATGAGCCCACCGCAGCGGCGCTTGCGTACGGAATTGACAAATTGAGCAAGGATATGAAGATATTAGTATACGACTTTGGAGGCGGCACGCTTGACGTTACTATAATGGAATTTGGAAACGGCGTGTTTGAAGTGAAGTCAACGAACGGGGATACGCATCTCGGAGGCACGGACATGGATAATGCAATAGTAAGCTTCCTTCTTGAGGAAATAAAAAAGACGACAGGCATAGACGTCTCAAAGGACAGGCAGGCGATGCAGAGGATAAGCGAGGCTGGAGAAAAATCCAAGATAGAGCTTTCTACGACGCTGGGAAGCGAAATAAACCTACCTTTCCTGACCATGGGGCCGGGAAACTCACCAGTGCATTTCACATATAAGCTCACTAGGGCGAAGCTTGAGGAGATAGTGGTGCCCATAGTAGAAAAAACCACAAAGCCGGTGATGCAGGCGCTAAAAGACGCGCATCTTGAGCCGAACCAGATAGACAAGGTAATAATAGTTGGAGGACCTACGAGGATGCCAATAGTGCAGAGATACGTGGAGCAGCTTCTTGGAAAGAAAATTGAACGTGGAGTCGACCCGATGGAAGCCGTGGCTTTCGGAGCCGCGATACAGGCAGGGGTGCTTACCGGAGAGATAAAGGATATAGTATTGCTGGATGTGACTCCGCTTTCCCTGGGAATAGAAACTCTTGGAGGGGTAATGACCAAGATCATAGAGAAGAATACCACAATACCGATAAAAAAGACGCAGACCTTTACTACGGCTGAAGACAACCAGCCTGCAGTGGATATCCATATCCTGCAGGGAGAGAGGACGATGTCAAAGGACAACATAGAGCTTGGAAAATTTGGGCTTACAGGAATACCGCCTGCACCGAGGGGCGTGCCGCAGATAGAGGTCTCGTTTGACATAGACGCAAATGGGATACTTCACGTTAGCGCAAAGGACAAGGCGTCGGGAAAGGAGCAGACCATGAAAGTCGTGGCCCCGAACAAGATGAGCAGAGATGAAATAGAAAAACGTATCAAGGAAGCTGAAAAGTTCGCCGAGGAGGACAAGATGAAGTTTGAGAGTTCGCAGGCGAGGAACGAGGCCGAAAGCATAGTCTACACTACAAACAAAAGCCTCAAGGAATTCAAGGATAAAATGCCTAAGGAAGTGTATGAAAAGGTTGAAGCTGCAAAGAAGGAGGTTGAAGAATCCCTTAAAGGAGATAATTACAGCGACATAAAAAGCGCTGTGGAGAAGCTGAAGGAAACGCTGCAGGAAATAGGATCGAGCATGTATGGAAAGGGAGGGGCGGAAGGAACCGGAGGGGGCGGAGATGCAGGGACCGAAAGCGGACAACCGGACGGAAACGCAGAAGGGGGCGGAACGTGAACTGAGATGTAGTTGATTTTCTGGCAAAAGATTATTACAGTTTATTGGGAGTGGGAAAAAACGCCAGTCAGGACGAGATAAAGAGGGCTTACAGGGAGCTTGCCATGAAATACCACCCCGACAGGAACAAGGACAAGGATGCGGAAGCGAAATTCAAGGAGATAAACGAGGCTTACGCTGTGCTCGGGGACGAGCAGAAAAGGAAGCAGTATGATACATACGGGCCTTCGGGATTCGGGCAGAGGTTCAGCGAAGAGGATATATTCAAAGGATTTAATTTTGAGGATATATTCAAGCAGATGCAGGATAATGTCTTCGGATTCTCCGGCATGGGCGGCCAGTTCGGGGACATGTTCAACGAAGCCGAACAGACAGGAGTGAACATAAACCTGCAGTTCAGCGACATGGAGAAGGGGTTTGACAGAACGTTTGAGGTGAAGCACTACAAGACATGCAGCAATTGCAGGGGCAGCGGAGGAGAGCCTGGATCAAGGCAGATTAAATGTGAATCATGCAACGGGACCGGAAGAAGGAGGATGCAGCAAAACTCGATACTTGGAAGATTTGAGATGATAACGACATGCAACAGGTGCAGCGGAAGGGGCAAAATATTCGAATCGGCTTGCAAGGTGTGCAGGGGGCACGGAAGGGTAATTGCTACGGAAAAATTCAGAATAAGGGCGGAGAGCGTGGATTCCGCTGATAAAGAAGAAAAGGACGGAAATGCTTCAGGAGGGGGGAGAAAAAGATTCGGATTCATGTAGATTCATGAATACTGAGTGCTGAATGACGCTATCTCCTGCGTATATGAAAGCCCGGACGAAGGCAAAGTATAATTAAGCCACATAAACCCGGAGAATACGGTTCCTGGAGAACCCTTCGCAATTGCGCCGCCCCTATAGCAATATATATAAAATATGTAGGAAGAACCGCTGTATATTATGTTGCCCGGAGGGAATAGTGGCTTTGCTGGATAGAATGTGGACAACGAATTTGTGTCTATATTTCCGTAGCGCGGCGCGTCTTGGCTGGATCCCTGCTGGTCTGCGCAGGAGGCTCCATTTATTATTATTTGCTGGCCGAGTGCCTGCGAAAATTTTGCGGTGAGAATGCCAGTGCTGTTTATTGATATGTAATTACAGCTGAAGCCGGGCGAAGAGGCGCAGAAGTTGGAGGGCTGCGGCCTGAATGCAATAAGAGCTATCGAAGCCAGGGCTACGGTTATAACAATAATGGCAAGCCCGTATGACATAAGAAAATCTAAAGCCGATTGCTGCTTCAGGTTGCTGCGCAATTATTTCGCCTTTATCTCGACCTTAGCCTCAAAGTCAGAGATCTTGTAGTTAAACTCTTCGTTGGATTTTATTAAGCCTTTCGCTTTGAGGAACTCCCTGGCCAGCAGGAAATACATGAGCGCAAGCGATCTTCTCCCTTTGTTGTTGCAGGGGACGACGAGATCTACGAATTTTATCCAGTTGTCGGTATCGGACAGAGCTATTATAGGTATGCTGGTCTTGCTTGCCTCCTTTATGGCTTGGCGCTCGTTCCTTGTATCACTCAACAGCATTATCATGGGTTCTGAATAATCCTCCCTGTTGGGGTTTGTGAATACTCCGGGAGTGACTCTCCCTACCATAAGCTTTGTGTTGGTTATCTCGGCAAATTTTGTTGCAGCGGATATTGCGTATATCCTGGATGCAGTTACCACTATATCCTTTGATTCATACTCTGAAAGGAGCTTTGCAGCAAGCCTTATCTTCTGGTCTATTGTGTTGAGATCCAGGAGGTAAAGCCCGTCTTCCCTTATCTTGAATATGTACCTTTTCATCCCTGGGGTCTTTATCTTGGTGCCTATGTGTATCCCGGCTTCAAGATATGTCGCCTGATCGATAAGCAGCTCGTTTGTCATCTTTTCACTTTTTTAATATTTTTGTCATCAATATATTATTGAAATTTGGGGTCGCCGAGATTTTCATGGGTGGAAACCCAATTTGAACTCGGGTCTTGTGCTCCCTAAGCACAGAGCCTAACCAAGCTAGCAGACGACCCCTCGTCTCATATTTACATCTCTTATTATCTTAAACATTGCTATTATTTCCTGCTATAGTTTATTATATCATCAATTAGCTCGACATGGCTTATGAGCATCCTTCTGCAGCAGTATCGCTTTATTCCCATATCATCGAGAACTTTGCTTGAATCCTCTTTTTTCACGTTCACTCTTTCTGAGTACTCCTCCCATTTGTCGCCGACGACTTGGCCACATGAAAAGCATCTCACAGGTATCATCATTTTATCACGCTTTATAATTGAAAACTAACATGCCGCAATACAATCATCTGTACGACTTCTGGAACCTGGCCCTTGCCTTTGGTCCCCTGAACTTCTTTGGTTCGACCCTCCTTGTATCGTCTATCAAAAGATTTCTGTCGTAATCCATGTAAAGATTCCTCAGCGACTCCGGGGATGCGGACGCTTTGAGGATTGCCTTTGCCACTGCAGACCTTGCAGCCTGCGCCTGGCCGCTGAATCCGCCTCCATAAACATTTATGCTTATATTTGATGTGCGCATGATGTCGCCTGCAGCGCTAGTTGCCGTTATTGGTTCAAGTATCATGTCCCGTATCTCGCTCGGTTTTACCAGATTTATGTCCATGCCGTTGAATGTAACCCTCCCCGTGCCACCATACGAGAGTGTGGCTCTTGCTATGGCTCTCTTCCTCTTTCCCTTGGTGACGAGGTTCTTCTTTGACACTGCCTTTTTCTTCTGCTTTGAGGCTGCAGGTTTCCTGTTGGGCTGCGCCCTTGAAGCCTGTACTTTGGGCTGATACAGAGTTTCAAGCTCCTTGTCAAGATTCGAAATCGGCGTGTTTTCCTTTGGCATTTAATATCACCTGTCATAGCCCAACTTTTCAGTAAGCTGTTTTATGGTCATTGTACTCTCAAATATTTCATTGGGCATCTTTGACTTAACATTATACACCTTAAGTTTTTTAAGCTCTTCAGGAGCGCCGATGTATACCCTTAGTCGCTTGAAGGCAGCTTTACCCTTCGGTTTCTTGTAAGGCAGCATTCCCCTGACCACGCGCTTTACGAACATGTCTGGCCTCCTTGACCAGTATGGGGAGTGTTCCGGATTCGCCTTGTCCTTAAGCTCTATAAGCCTTTTGTATTTGTCCGTGAGATCCTTAACGTGTCCGGTTATTACCATCTTTTCTGAATTTATCACCGATACGCTGTTTTCGTCAAGAAGAAGCTTGGCTACGCTGCTTGCCACCCTTCCGATGACCTTGTCAGAACCATCTATTACGTACTCCATAACCATCACTCATATTATTATCCTTGCAGTCTTGTCGTTGAGTAAAGATTCTACGCCAACTATGTTGCAGTTTGAAGACTTGAGCTTCTTTACTGCATCTGATGAAAAATCCATTGCAGCTATAGTTATCTTCTTTGCCATGCCTCCTGATCCAAGGACCTTTCCAGGCACTATGATCTTGTCGTTATCGTTTGCATACCTGCTGAGTTTTCTGAGATTCACGCATACCCTGGACCTCTTTGGCTTGGATGAGAGCTTGAGCAGATACGAGAGTTTTTTGCTCTTGTCTGCAGAAGCCGACATCGCCTTGTCTATGGAATTCGTCCAATCATTTATTTTTGTATTTTCTTTCATGAAACCACGTGTTATGCGGGGGGAGGGATTTGAACCCACGCAAGCACTAAAGCTACTGACACCTCAAGCCAGCGCATTTGGCCAAGCTCTGCCACCCCCGCCTATAAATTCATTTTTTAATCTCCTTTATTACCTCTTTTAATTCAGTATTTATTGCATTGAGAGCTTTTTGGACTATTTCAACTGGGGACATCTGGCCGAATGTTTCTATGTAGAATTCGAAGGATGAATCGCCAACTGATTTGTAAGTCACAAGTCCCGGCTGAAACTTCGAGCTTTTAATGGCATTTCGGCATATGGCTTTTGCGTCAACTTTTATTTTCTGCCCCTCGGCAAGCTTTATTATGGGTATCTTGTCATTGGCGACACTTACTTTGCTTGAGGTGCTCACGAGGTCTTTCGAATATACCGTGGCAGGCCCATCCACATTCAACGAGAATACAACCTCGTCCTTTTCATCGTAGTCCTTTGGAGTGCGTATTGGTATCAGCCCGATTCTATGCGCAAGATACTCATCGAACATTGCACTGGAATTTTCATAGAACGTCACCTTATCTATGGCAAGTGAGCTTACGTTGTTTATCATGGACCTTCTGAGCGAGTTTGCGAACGCGAAGTTGGTTCCGTCTAACTTGAAGCTCAACGAATTGCCGTCATTGTGTAGAATGGAAAGTTTCATGCTGACCATATCAGACTCCTAAAACTAGGTTAATCAAGGAAAGTAATAGACTTTAATATATATAAATATTGGTTTACTTCCGCTATTACGCAATTTTGCGTAATTATAGAATCATAGCGGGAAAACCAACGAATTTGAACCGTTGGATGAAAGCGAAAGAGCCGTTACGGGCCTTTTAATCTCCGTGCCGAAGCGCAGCAGCATAGGATTTCCGCATCCGCATAGAATCTTTAAATACTTTTAAATTGAATTGTATTTACTGTATAGTATGGACTTATGGGACTCTTTCAGAAGAAGAAAGGCGGACATGCTTGGATCGCAACCGTTGTTGCTCAACACCGGGGAGAGATGGAATTCGTCTTTTAATGCAGTGAAGGATACGTCCTTTGAGCTTCCAATAAACAAGGCAGTCTCCCTAAAATATGAGGAAGAGCGGAGATATTTGGTGGCAAGAGACATAAACTATGACATGCTGCTAACTGTTTATGACGTAAATACACGCTATTTGTTTGCGGCAAGGATTACTTTGATTCCGGGAAACGCTTCGTGGAAGTCCATTTTTTCAAAGCTGAAGAATATACGAACCCCAAATTTTGAGTTCAGGGCGATAGGGCTGCAGGACAATTACACCGGGCCGATTGACGCCTTGGAGGTTCTGCACCGCAAAGTAAATGGAAAATTCATGGAATTTGATTTATTCGGAAAAAATACCAGGCATATAGTGATAGACACTAAAACAGGTATGCCTTACGATCTGCTTCTGCTAAACAAAATATACAGAGCCGGAGAGCTGGCTTGCCAGACAAAAAAAGAAGATTTTAAGGACCTACAGGAAGTCACATTCATAAATGGTTGAGTATACTGGCCCGGAAAGTGAAAGGTCACTCCTCTCCAACGACAACGAAGAAACCAGTATTTTGCCGAAAAAGAAATCGGAATGCTCATTTATATACGCGCGCAGGTCTTTGTTGTTTCCGCCTTTTACCCTGCACAGTGTCACGTGTGGGATATATTCCCTCTCGTTTTCGATTATTATTCCGTGAAGCTTAAGCTTTTCGCTTATGTTTCTGTATATTGATGGTATTATTACAGGATCATTTACCCTGGCGTATACAGTATGGATCTTATGTGCGCCGAAATAGGATATGCCCCTTATCTCAGCGTTGAACTTCTTGATTTTTATTGAGGAAAGTATGGCCTTCGCAGCGGCTTCCTGCTCGGCATTTATGTTTCCGAGATATTGCAGGGTTATGTGCAGATTTTTATTGCTGACTTTTATTACATTCCCGGGAATGCTTGTTATTACTTCTGAAATTTTGGCTTTTACGTCGTCTGGAAGATTTATGGCTATGAACGCACGCATACACTATATATAGCTTATTGCTTTATTTATCTTGATTTTGATGGTAAGCCTCGAAACCTTCTCCGCTTTGGACATAAGAATAGGAAAAATTGTGAATGCTGAAGAGCATGAAAAGGCGAGGAAACCAATGTATAAACTTACTGTTGATTTTGGCAGCAGCATAGGCACTCGCACCATTATCGCAGGCATAAGGGACCAATATGGAAAGGACGAACTGCTGGGAAAGAAAGTTGCATGTATTATAAATCTTGAACCCAAGATTATAGCTGGGGTAGAATCGCAGGGTATGATGCTTGCTGCAGGCGAAGAAAAAATTTCTGTGCTTGTGCCCGAAAGAGAGGTAGATGAAGGTTCAAGGGTGCACTGATGTGGGTTTGATGAGAAAGGATAACTTTGTGATTATGGGGATTTCGGGGCTGGGTGGCAGCGGAAAGGACACCGTGATAAACCACATACTGAAAAAAAGAAACGCAACCGTAGTGCACCTTAGAAAGCCTGTTGAAGAAGAACTTATAAAGAGGCATAGAAAGATTAACAACAAAAGCCTTAGGGAAATGGCGACTGCGCTTAGGGTAAAGCATGGTCCTGCGGTAATGATTCGCAGAAGCGTCAAAGAGATAGAAAAGGCATTTGGTAATTCGGATCTTGTGATAATAAATTCGATAAAGTCTCTTGATGAGGTAGATTTCATAAACAATAGCCTTGACTACAGGTTTGAGCTTGTGGCAGTATATGCGAGCCCAGTCAAAAGATTCAGGAGGCTTGCGAAACGCGGGCTGAAATGGGACATGAAAGACTACAAAAGCTTCAGTTGGAGGGATAGAACCGAGCTTAAATGGGGGCTTGGAAGTGCAATGGCACTTTCAGACCATGTAATAGTCAATGACGGGACGATAAACGAACTTAATAAGGGCGTAGATTCGCTACTTAAGAAAATAGATTCTGATTCTAGAAGGAAGGATTGAATTTGGATAGACCGAAATCATAGCCTGGACATGTTTGCAACTATTACGTTGCGGTACTGTCTTTTGTCAACTTCGACTATCTTGCTGCGGATTACGCGCATGCCGAATTCCGTCAATCCTAGCGGCTTTGCATCTTCGCCCTTTTCAGTAAAATCGACTATGCCCTCTTTTTTGAGTTTTTTAAGAGTATACCATACTCCGCTTTGCGATACCTGGTACTTTGAGGCTATATAATCCACAAAATCTGTCGCAGTAGGGATCACGTTTAATCCGATTTCATACATCATGGTAAGTTCCTTCTCGGTGACCCTGAGTCGTTCCGGAACTTCATTTTCGATAACACTAGTTTGCAAAGGCATAAGAGCACCACAAAAAAAGATTTTTATTTTTTGCCCTTATGCACCAAATATATTTGTATATATTTGATATATAACGAATGATGTTGCTACTGATACTGTTGGCACTACCGTTGAACCGGAAGTGCAGATGTTTCCCAAACCCTTACCAACTTTCATATGCAACACTATAATCTTATTTTGGATATAGCGTATTTAAATCTTTTCTTCAAAAAAATATTCTGTTGGTATGTTGACTTACCCTGAAGTGCCGGTAATAATATTGCTTCTTGTTAGTCTTGCATATGCGATGTTTGATGTATTTAACAGACGGAACGTGCCAAACACATTTGTTTATGCAACTGTAATTCTTGGCTTTATTGTTGCAATAGCATTCAATTACAATGTTTTGACAACTATGTTTGGAATTGTTGCAGTTGTAGCCGTCTTCGGGTGGATCCTGTACAAAAGCGGATTGCTAGGCGGCGGGGATGTTATGGAATTCATATTCATATCTCTTGTATTCCCGATCCAAAACATCCCGTATGTCACATCGCTCCCGCAATTTAACTTCCCTTTCATAATATCCGTGCTGATAGCTTCAGGATATGCTGCCTTGATATATATACCGATATATTATATCGCAGTGAAGAGGAATTGCAAGCCCAGCAAGCCCAATGGAAAGGATGTAAGATCAGGCATCCTTATATTAGCCTCGTATATTATCTTCATTTTTTTCATCTATTTAACTTTCGGGCTGCGGATTGACGGGATTATTCTGATAGTTTTGCTGGCAGGGGCTTCTGCGCTGACAGTAATATATGAAAAGGATGTGTATAGGGGGATGGTCGAATTTATATACCCTAAAATGCTTGAAGAAGGGGACATGATAGCTACAAACATGATGAGCAATACTCAGAAGAAGCGTTTTGAGGGCATAAGATCATTCGGAAGGCTAGCTACAGGCAAACTGATAAACGACACCAAGAACATCAAGATAAAGATACCGGTATACAGGGATTCTGTCCCGTTCGCGCTGTTTATATTCATTGGCGTAGTTATCTCGTTGGTTCTGGGCAACCTCATATTATTCATTATTGGAGTATAAGATTTCTAATGTGCACAACTAGGTGTAGTATGTTTATTTCATTCGAAGGTATTGATGGTTCGGGAAAAACTACCCAAGCAAAGCTTATTTATGGGGAGCTTAAAAAAAGCGGGAAGTGCATGCTGACTAAGGAGCCAACGCAGGGAGACATAGGCAACTTCATCAAGAAACTGATAAAAAGGAGCAAAATAAATCCAATGGCAGTGCAGCTTCTCTTCGCAGCGGATAGATCATTTCATTTAGAAAACCTTGTAAAGCCAAAACTTGCGGAAGGATATACAATAATAACTGACAGATATCTGTTTTCAACAATAGCTTATGGAAAGGCCAGCGGCATCGATGAAACTTGGTTGAAGTCCGTAAATTCAAATTTCATGTTGCCTGATATAACCATCATATTTGACATAGAACCAAAAATCGCGATGGAGAGGATAGAAACTCGCGCAAAAACACAGGCATATTTTGAGAAGGTAAAGTTCATGGAAGAGACGCGGCACATGTACCTGAAGCTTGCGAAAGAATATGAGAATTGTTTTGTGATAGATGCATCCAAGCCAACAGATACGCTTAAAGATGAGATACTATCAATAATTAAAAATAATGCTCCTATCGTCTAGTCCGGCCAAGGACGCGGGGCTTTCAACCCTGCAACTCGGGTTCAAATCCCGATGGGAGCAACCTAATCTATGAAGTATTCTAAGTCAACCGTTAGTATTATATACAATACTAACACGTATTGTATTATTATACTCGACGAATGGCATCCGAAATAAATGCATTCCAGCGCATATCATACACGTCATCACTTATCTTATCTTTTCCAAGGTAGTCAAAGATTGCATCTGGATAGGCAAAAAAATTAACCACGCACAGCATATTAAAAATTAGTCGGATAATTAATTATTATGACAAGGACTAACATAATGAAAACAAACATTGCATATTTTCTCCTTATTCTAGTTGTCTCGGCAATTATAATAATTGTCATTGCCGGATTTTTGAATCATAAAACGCCTGTTGAAGAACCCGTGTGTGTGCCGTTCTACTATTACAATTCAACATCAAAACAATGCCAGCCCCAAACAATCTCCCCTGCATGCCCACCAAACCGTCCAGATTCAGAGGTATACTTCGCCTGCTCAGGAACCAAAATCACACCTGACATATGTCCTAGCAATTACACTTTCAACCGTGCGAAGTCACAATGTATAATCAACAACGGTGCAACTACAGCATCAACCACTACATTGATCTCTCTTAATACTTCCATCACTACAACACTAAATACCGCTAATCATAAATTTTCACAGCAGTTCTGCCTAAATGGAGATCAAAATACAACAGTAATGCGATATGCAATAGCTAATGGGATAAAATGCTTCAGAGCCGATATTTACAACAGCGAAAGCGAAATAAACTTTATTGCTAACGCAACTAAGGCCGGAGCACAATATATCGGCATATTAGATTACGCGACGGTGGGAGCGCAACCTTCTATATATGGATGCGTATCAGGATGCAATTGGACATTGGACACGTGGAATGCGAGTATCGTAACAGCAATTGACGATTACCCCGAAATCCATGTATGGGAGATTTATAATGAGCCACTCGGAGCTAATTTTGCGAGCGGATATGAGAATAGAAATGCGTCCCATTATTTCAACATGATAAAAAGTGCATATTCTATAATAAAGAGCAGGGATCCTAACGCCACAATTGTATGCTTTGGCGGAGCGCAGATGTTCTCAGCATTTTCAAGCAATAGCGTCCAAAATGAATTTATATTCTATCAGCAGGTATGGAAATATGGCGCATCAAAATATTGCGATGCAATATCTTTACATGCTTATAACCAGCCATATTACAACTTTGACCAGATAGTTAATAATGGAGTAACACTTGAGCAATCATATAATAATACATTGAATATGTACGAAAATCTTACAAACAAGCCTATCTGGATAACGGAGACAGGTATGCCATCCAATAACTGGACACCAGGAATCAACTATTCCGAGCAGAAACAGGCGGCATTCCTTGTGCAGGACCTTAACTTTTTTGCGTCACATCCGTTTGTAAAGCGGATATATTGGTTCCACCTTATAGGTTATGCTAACAAAAGGGAAGACTATGGTTTGCTTAATATGACAACATTGCAGCCAAAGCCGGCGTGGTATTCCTACCTTTATTTTATAGATAATGAAACAAATTAAGCTAGGTAAGGGAATCTCTGACATAATATCATTATAGAAAATGTGCTACTACCATGGTGCCAAGATGAAGCTAGAAAAAGACGACAAATCCGGCCAGGGACGCGGGGCTTCAGTTGGGATATAAAGCATAATGACGCAATTTAGAAGAAAATGCTTTTAAATGGACTTGAATCAATAGTTTCTGATAAGAAATGAAGAAGCATGTCATTGAGTTGGAAAGCAGCAGCGGACAAAAGAAGACGGTGTCTATAGAACCGAGCCAGAAAGAGATAGAACTCCTAAAAAAACTTGTTGACATTTACAGAGAAAGGGTGGGCAACTTAGACCATAGCTCCACAGATCTTAATAAAGTGAATGAGATTGTGGCAGTAAGGGAGCACCTTACGGAAACATTGATATCGATTGATGAGGAGATTGAGGCCAATAAGCTAAGGAAAGAAACAATAAAATTACTTCTTGATAAGTCTGAGTCGTTTGAAGGATCGTTGCGTGATACTGCAACTGCGAATAAAAAACCTGACGCTAATTCTGAGGAGATGCAACAATTGAGGCAAGAATTAAACAATGAAGTGTTACAATTTTCATTGGGATTCAAGCTCGTTGCAGCGCGGATAATGCTGCTGATGAAAAACTATACAGGAGCAATGGATATGGTGCAGAACACCATAGATCTCTACCATAAAAACAGGATATGCGGAGAAAAAAACTCAGGAGAGACATTGCTGGAAAGGACGCTTTTTGCTGCAAAAGATATTGTTATGCAATCAATTAATGACGGAGCTGCAGATGATGCAAACAAACTGGCGCAGATTTCCATTGAAAATGCACTTGAAGCAGCTAAAAAGATTGAAGAGTCAGTGCAAGCGAAAGTATTTACAGATGAAAAGATCAACATTGCTTTCGGATTGCGCAAGATTGCTGTGGCTTTTGCAAGCATTAAAAAAGACTACAAGATAGCTGAGGATATAATAGATTCAGCAGTGTCTCTTTACGAGGAAAAAGGATACAACAAGACCCTGGTTGCCGAACTGCTTGAGCTGGGCGTTATGGTAGCTTCCACGAAATCCAGAGAGGACTCCTTGAAAAAATTGCTGCGGGACAGTGGAATCGCCGCAGAAAGCAGTCATAAAAGAGACCATATAGGTTATTTATAAAATCCAATCAACATTTACAGGCAGTATATTATATTTTGCTGAATTAGTAAATTGTCTGGATTAAATGATACTTTCAGATTTTGATCTTGAAAGCCTCCTGAACGAAGGGAGGTTGGGAATAAAGCCATTCGGCAAGGATATAATAAGGGAGAACGGTCTTGACTTGCGGCTCTCGGATCAAGTTGCAAGGCACAACGAGAAACTAGGCGCGGATTTCATAGTAGACCCTTCCAATATGAAGTCGCTTCACGATGAGTATGTCATTGAAAAAGGACAGAAGAATATAATTGTAAAACCTCTTACTCAGGTACTACTTTCTACAATTGAGAGCGTTGCACTGCCAGACAATCTCATTGGATTCGTTGAGTTGCGCAGTACATGGGCAAGGCACGGTCTGATCATGCCGCCAACAATAATAGATGCAGGTTTTGCGGGAACCGTTACGCTCGAGGTGTTTAACGGCAGCAGGTTTCCAATTTTATTGAGGCATAAGGTAAGGTTTGCGCACGTGATATTTGCTACTACTCTTAATAAGGTCAGAAAACCGTATAATGGCACTTATCTTAACCAGAAGGGCATCTTCCTTCCAAAGAAGCTTTGATTACCTTGTAAGGTCGTCCACTTCTTCCTTCTTTGCGTCTTGGAGCGACACTGACGGAGTAGATACAAGAACAACATCGCTTACATTCTTCACGCTCTTGTACAGTATAGACTTGTTCTTCAGGACTACCTTTGCATCTCCCTTTGCATTCTTCCAGGGAACCATGAGTAGCCTGCTTACTTCTCCGCGTTCCAGGTCTATTATAACATCCTGGACTTCTCCAAGATATTGACCAGCATCGCTGTATATATCCATGCGGTATATTTCCGAGAGTTTCATAACATTCGCCTCGAAAATACTGCTCAATGAATGTTTATTAAGCTTTTTAGTGGTGCTGGGCACTCGATTATACTGCATTTTATATGTTGCTATCGAAAATCAAATATGCAAAAAGGCAAAATAAAGGTCTTGGGTTCTGCAAGCATGACTGCGGTAGTGGAGATTGACAGGGTGCCCGGACCAGGGGAACAGGTTGTTGGAAGAAGAATGCTTATGACTCCGGGCGGCAAGGGCTCCAATCAGGCAATAGCGGCAAGCAGGCTTGGCGGGGACGTAGAACTTTACTGCAAAATGGGAAACGATTACTTCCGGAATGAACTTGTAGGATTGCTCAAAAAAGAGGGAGTAAAACTTGTGGAGCTGCACAGGAGCATGATGCATACAGGAACCGGAATAATAATGGTGGAGCCTACCGGAAGGAATACAATAATATCTGTACGGGGAAGCAACAATGACATAAAGGATTTAGACATAAAGAGAGTGCGCCTGCATAATGGCGACATAGCCGTATCACAGTTGTCGGTGACCCATTCAGCAGTGATTGAATTCTTCAAAAAGGCAAAACAGGCAAGGTGTACCACTATATTGAACTGCGCACCTAGGGTGGAATGCAGCTCGGCCCTCCTTGATATGGCGGATTATCTCATTTTCAATGAGTTTGAGCTTATGCATTTTGGCGGAGTAACATTCATGAACCATGAGACTGAAAAGATTCTGGATGCGGCAAACCAGCTTAGATCCAAGAATCAGGTCGTTATAGCTACGCTTGGTGCTGACGGACTTTTAGCCGTAGGTCCTTTCGGAAATATAAGACTGAAGGCACATAAGGTAAAAGCGGTTGACACGACTGGAGCTGGAGACTGTTTTGTGGGTGCCTTCGCTTTTGCCATGTCAAATGGGAAGGATATAAATTATGCGCTCAAATTTGCAAACGCGGCTGCTGCAATATCTGTAACAGAGCTTGGCGCAACGACTGCATTTCCGAATAGCGCCATGGTTAAATCACTGATGCAAACGCGTATCTGATTGCTTTGCAACATCCAGCCTCCAGGAAGTCCAAAGATTTCTCCGATCACCATCGGGTTTTTAAAGATAAACGATGATATAATTCCGTGGATAAAATGGTAGTTTTGAAAAGTCTGGATTATGTGGCTACAGGAAAAGTGTTTGCAGTGTTGGGAGCTATAGGAGGAATATTAGACGGGATAATAGCTCTTGTTGTGGGAATCATTGCAGGCGGTCTTCTGGGAGCAGGTATAGGAGTATTGGGTCTGGTTTTCGGCATAATAGGTGGATTGATAGGAGGATTCATAGGCGGACTGATACTCGCACTTCTTTACAACTTTATTGTAGTTAAAGTAGTGCAGCTTGAAGGAAACTAAAGTATTTTGCGCCGCAATGCGGCGCTTTTTATTGCATTTTGGTCAGCTTCAGGGCTGGAACCAATCTATCTCGTAATAGTCATTGTCGCTTCCAGCCAGCTTTATTTGCCGTATCTTGTAATAAGTGACTGAGGTTTCACGGTCGGCTATCGCTATTATAGGTTCAAGCTTCATCTTCCTGGCCGAATTTACCGCAGCCGCAAACTCGCTGCCCCCTATGTGCTCATCTTCGCTGAAGGAAAGCATTGCATATCTGGGCTTTGAATTTTCAGGGCTTTCGGCCTCCCCCCCTTTTCTATGGTAAAGCACATAATCTATCTCAACATCGTGCCTTGAAGGCTTGCCAGGAACGGCGAGTATGAATGTTTTCCTTACCGAATGCGCAACGCGTATTGCCCTTGCCCACTCAGATATCAGCATCTTTGACTCTTTTGGGAATACATGTATTACGTGCTTTGAGTGCACCCATGAAGCATTGTTCCTCTTTGTTGGAGTCGCGCCTGGAAAGTACACCCTGAAATGGGTTCCGAACTTGAATCCGGTCTTTATTACATAATCTTTTTCCCTCCAGTCCTTGTATACCGAATAAAGCCTGCCGAAATCCCTTCTCCTGGATGTCGCAACTTTTATCAGGTCCTCCAATGTTATGTTGCCAAGATGAAGTATGCCGTCCGACACAAGGAATATCGTTTCGTAAATGTCAAGCTTGTTCAGCTGGCCCCTGTCCGGAGCCTTGTATGAACCGTATTGGCCAAACCAAAGATCCTCATAGATTTTCTTTCCTGCTTCCCTTTCGCTTACCACGGTTATGAGATCCGACTTGAAAAATGTTCCGTTCATTTTCAATTTTGGCAGTTTTATTGAAGATCTTGGATACTCCTTGGACGGTGCGCTTTCCTCACAGCGAAACTTGAACGGCCTTTTAATCATTAAGCCCCTATCCCTCCAATCCTTGTATGTAAAGTACCTGGCAGTGAACTTCTTCGATTTCCAGAACCTTGATGCAATGCCGTTGAAAGAGATAGGCGCTCCCGCGGAAACGCATTCCGCATTCCTCACGTCCATCAGGTAAAGCACCTCCTCGGGATGAAGGACAAGCACATGCGCCGCAAGATTCCCGAAGCTCCCTTTGCGAAGTATGTCAATGCTTGACTGATCTTCAACAAAAAACTTGTTTTTAGAATACCTTATTTGTATCATTTTTTCAACTGTTTTGACAAAAAGCCCTTACTTCAGTTTCTTCATTAATGAAAGATAATAAATAGGCGCTATGAGCATTGAAAATACGCCAATAAATATGCTCAATATCAAATTTATTATTGTGCCGAGCAGCGGTATGATGCTGAATACCGCTATGATAAGGTCGACTGCGAGGATGACAAGAAAGCTTAACAGCAGTAGTATGAAGATATACATGCAGTTATTTTTGCCTATATTTATGCTTTCCCTTAATGCATCAATTGGTCCTTTTTTGCCAAGCACCACCATAGGCGGAGCTACAAAGAAAAGGATTGAAAGAACGATTGCAACTGCAATGTATATTATACCGAACATGAAGGAATATGAAACAAATTCAAGGAGATGCGCCATTATATGCCCTGCACCGGACTGTATTGCTGAAATTAGGGACTGGGCAGGGCCGATTACGGGATAGAGTATTACAATGGCCGATAGCAGGTATGCAAAAGACACTATTATTTCCAAGATTAGCAGGTCCTTGAACCTTGCTGCTGAAGCAGACAATGCCTTGGTTATTGAAGGATTGCCATTGGCCACATATAAAGAAGCCATCGAGATATAAACTCCGTTTAGGTATACATAAACCAGGAAGATAAAGGCCGCAGCAAGAATAAAGAGAGGTAACAGCGTTATTATTACGGAGAGAATGTGCATGGATACGGTTGATGAGGAGGCAGATGTAGACAGATATATGATTACAGCTACTGCCACAAATATGCCTATAAACACTGAAGCTACTATGAGGCCAAGATAGGGTAGAAGGAATTTGGGATGCTCTTTTATTGCATTTATAGATCTGGAGATGATCGCTGCCTGGTTCATGGTGACATATTTGCTGCCAAAATATTTAAAGGTGATACAGATATTTGCACATTTGTGCAACCGGGCGCCTGAGGAGTAAATTATGCATATTTCCATATTTTTGGTATTTAAGTTTGATTTAAAAGCTTATCCTGAGGATAATATAACGTGATAAGGATGGTCTGGGATACCTTGAAAAAAGGTTTGGATGCATTTATGCATCCGGTAAAGGGAACTGCGAAGAAGATGAAACTTGGAGACGCGTTGGGAATGTATTATAGATTTTCTGTAATACCACTGATAATCTTCATAGTTTTGGGCTTCTTGGTTACAGCGTTAGTGGCTTCGGGACTGAGCTCCTTTGGAAATACAGGATTGGCAGGAATTGCGACCACGGCTCTTGTGGTTGGCGCAATAGTGCTGTTCTGGATAGTGTTGCCTATAGGAATGCTTATTGAGTCAATAATACTACACCTGGTAGGAAAGGTGATGAATGACTTCAAAGGAGACTTTGAAAACACCTTCACTGCAGTAGTATTCTCAATCTTCGGGACTGTTGCCGTGCTTTGGATGGTGTTTATACCTATTATAGGCGGCGCGATAGTGGCAGCTTTCGGGCTGGCAAGCGTTTATGTTGCAGTTGTTGCACTGGGAAACCAGCACAAGACAAGCAATACGCTCGCACCATGGATAATAGCAACAATAATAGTGCTGCTCATAGCAGGCTTGCTATTCTCATGGATACTAGCATGGGTTTATACAGTGATAGGCCACTTGATAGGCACCTCTGCAACATTGCCTTTGGGCAGCGGAGTATTACCAAGCGGAGCATACCCATCGGCAGGAGCAGTTCCAGTGTAAGCTAAACGTGATTTTGCAGCAGCTTTTTGCTGCTGCTTTTTTATATTTTAATGAAAAGCTAGTGCAAACGTTCCCTGAATCCTGAATGACAGAAGAATCCTAAAACATTATGATTGGGCAGTATAACGTTTTCCCACCGTGACATCCTCCAACGACTGAAGGTCGTTGGCTTCCAGCGGTGTTTTTAGATTGGTCATCGTGAAACACCACGTATAGTTCCTGATTCAGCGACATCTGCCTTCATGTGCGAAGGTCTTACATTGTCTCCAGAGGCGTGACTTCCCGAATGTCCTTCGGTAGCTCTTTTGAGTATGTTCTTTGATGCATTCAGGTCCCTGTCAATCTTCAGACTGCATCTTTCGCATTTGAATATTCTTTCCGAAAGGGGGATATCCTGCACATTTCCGCATCCACTGCACGTCTTTGACGTGTTTTGAGGATTAACTCCGACTGCCGCGCAACCGGCACTCTCAGCCTTGTATTGCAGCATTTGGATGAAATTTCCCCATGAGGATTCGCTGATGGACTTTGCAAGATGGCGGTTTTTCACCATGTTTGCGATCCCGAGTTCCTCGTATGCAATGGATGAGTATGAATGGACAAGATTGTGTGAGAGTTTGTGAAGATGGTCTTCCCTGATTCGTGAGATATGTCCTGAATTTATATGCCGTTTTCACGATGACCATAGTTATTACTTTGTTAATATTTATGCATCTTTTGTTATTGCATTCGCTTTCATCCCACGATTGAAATTCGTGGGTTTTACTGCTATGGTTTTATAATCTTGTTTAGAAAATAATGAATGGATATCATGTTGCTTGAAAATCTTAAGAAAGGATTTGATGCATGGCTTCACCCCGGCGCAGGAACTGCGCAAATCATGACTTTAAAAGACGCATTCAAGATGTATTACAGATTTACTGTGATTCCAGCAGTCGCTGCAATAGTTATATCCTTCGCCGTAGTATTTACTTTTGGCCAGACTATAGTTTCAGCTGCAGGCGTGCCGGAAACTTTTGCAGGCTTTTGGGCTGCTGCAATAATTGCCATATATACTGCAGCAATTATATGGATATTTGAACCTCTATCGATTCTGGTTGAAGGAGGAGTATACCACATGGTTGGAAAGCTGTTTGGTAAATTTACAGGAACCTACGCAAACACAGTAACTGCAGGAGTATACGCCACCTTCGGAGTCATCGGGCTGTTGTGGCTGTATGCCATACCTGTTGTTGGCACAGTGGCATTGATAGTCGCAGGCATATGGAGCATTTGGGTGCTGATTTCTGGGCTCTCCAACCAGCATAGAATATCGAAAGTGGATGCGTTTGTGGTTTGGATAGTTGGAACTGCTATATTCGGAATATTGGTGCTTGCGGTTGTTTTTGCGACAGCTTCAGTATCGTCTGTTGCAATTAACACAGCCATCACGGCAAATGCAAGCTAAGAAAAGGGATGGTAATGGCCAGCGGACAATCACCACAAGTGCCTGAGGAACTCGCGTCAATGATGAAGAAACAGGGCTATCACTTTGTAGGAAAGCATTCAGCAACAAAGATATGCAACTACACTGCAAGCAGCCTTAAGAAAAATACGCGGGATCATACATGCTACAAACATAGATTTTATGGGATAATGAGTTGGAGGTGCATACAGGCGACCCCTGCAATAGGATGCAACCTTGCATGCACGTTCTGTTGGAGGATAATACCTGAAGAGGAAGGATTCAGGTGGAATGAGATAAATGCAATTAAGGAATGGGATGAACCGGAAATGGTTGTAGAGGGGCTTATACGTGAGCATAAAAGGATAATAAGCGGGTATAAGGGAAATGAACACGTTGATATTGATAGATGGAATGAAGCACAGGATCCTGCACATGTCGCACTGAGCCTAACTGGAGAGCCGTTGTTCTATACAAAGATAGGCGGACTGCTTAGAGAGTTCCACAAAAGGAAGATATCAACGTTCTTGGTGACCAATGGAACAATGGTAACTGCCTTGAAGAAGTTGGATGTGATGCCGACACAGCTGTATGTCTCCATACAAGCACCCAACCAGGAAGTTTACGAAAATATGACAAGGCCGAAAACCGTTGGGGCTTGGGACAACTTCCAGAAATTCCTTGAAGTATTCGCGGAATTGGATACAAGGAGGGTGTTCAGGCTCACGCTCGTAAAGGGCAAAAGCATGCTTGATGCAAAAGGCTATGCAGATCTGATAAGGAAAGGAAGACCGCATTACGTAGAAGTTAAAGGATTCGTGTTTGTAGGAGGCGCAAGGAACGAAGCGCGAGGGCTTTCATATGAAGACATGCCCGGCAGGGACGAAATAAAGGATTTTGCACGCGAGATAGCGAAAGAAAGCGGGTATCTGTTTACAGATTTCCACGAAAGCAGCAATGTTGCACTCTTGTGCTCGGATAATGAAACGGCAAGGAAAAGGATAATAAACTTTGAGAAATAGCATCAGTTATGCAGACTGAAAAAGCGCATTATTCAAGAAGGATGGATAGTATTAAAGTGAAGTCTGAATACCGCGAAAGCGTGTATGCAGCAAGGAAGGCAGTGACCGCCATACTTATAATCAGTTTCATTCTGTTTCTTGCAATAGCAGCTCTTGCTGTAGCTAAAGAAGGCTTAAACCAGTTCGTAGGCACTTTCAAGTCGATGAACTTGTGGTATTTCCTGCTTGCTTTTGCAATAATACTTTCCAGTCACGTGATCAGGTATCCCAAATGGTCCTTTTACCTGAAGAGGCTTGGAGTCCATATCCCTACATCAAAGAATTTTGTAATTTATATGTCAATGTATTCGATGGATATAACTCCGGGAAGATGGGGCAGAGCGATAGTCTCATACACAATAAATAAGCTTACCAAAGTTAAATTTGCAGTCACATTTCCAGCAGTGGTCGCGGACATATTTACCGACTTCCTGGGGTTTGCAATTGTAGCCGATATCACGGCAATTATAGTAAATAAATTTATAATAGTCGCGTTTTTTCTGACTTTTCTGCTCATGATCCCTTTTCTCTTTGTATATGTGCAGAGGCCATTCAATTACATAAAAGGGAAGATAAACAAGATGAAGAAAAGATTTACATTTCTTAAGAAACTTGACGTGATTTTTTATACGGCGACATTATACTTCAAACACAATAAAAAGCTTGGAAAACGTTCTTTTATATACTCGATAGCAATAACGGTGCCTTCGATGGTGCTTAATGGAATGGCCCTGGTTGCAGTAATGGCAGCCTTCAGAATACCAATAACCGTATCGAATATACCTACAATAATATTCATATTTTCATCCTCGCTTGTCCTTGGGATGGTGACGGGGATACCTGGCACACTGGGGGTTACGGACGCCGCGCTGATAAGCCAGCTGCAGTTTTTCTTCCCAAATTTCATTACATTTGGGATAGCCGCAGCCATAACTATCGTATTCAGGATAGTGAGCGTATGGTTTGTGCAGGCTTTTGGATTTGCTTCGCTGATTTATACGTTAAGATATTGGGATTGAGCGCAGGCATTTGCAGTAATAACATGTTTTCTTGAAACCTGCCAATGCCCGCCAGCTCACTTGGATGAATACTGCTATGGCGTGGATCTCAGGGTCCCTTCTTGAATTTTGAGATTGACTCCTCCTCCGCAAAAGATAATCCAGATGGTATTATTAGGGATATCTTTCTTTTGGCGAACGAAGCGTAAATCTTATACGCGTCCTTTACTTTTACATATGCGATTTCCTGCGTATCCATGCCGACGTCTCCAAGTACAAGGATTTTAAGATCGTCATGGATTATGCCTGTGCCTTTTTGGAGGTCTGCATCGCGGAGTATTTTAAAGGCTTCTTCAAGTTTCATATGCCTCTTTTCATCGGCATTTATATCTAATAACAGTAATGTGTGTTCATTGTTCCTGAGGTTCTTGCTTAGCGTGTCAATAAATGAGACAGGCTTGTATTTTTCGTACCAATATGGGATTGTGACTATCTGCCCGAATTTGTAGACATCAAGTCCACTGGACCCTATCGCAGCCGAGAATATAGAAGACGCATGGTACACCTTATACCTTACACCGAGCCTTGTTGCGATGTCAAGTATCGTAGCGCAATGTGTTGTTGCCACAAGAGGGTCGCCTGGAACGAGTATGGACACGGTTTTTGATTTTGACGCTTCGATTATTGATTTGGATCCTTCCTCAAGCTCATGCCTGCCCACTATAAATATCTCCTTTCCAGTTTCCTCACGCAGGTACCGGACATAATCATCGGATATTATCGTAGTATACTGCTCAAGATATACTATGTCAGAGGATCTTATAGCCTCCATGGCCCTTATGGATATGTCTTTTGTTTCAAGCCCCAATCCTATCAGATTGAGTGTATATTTTGCCGTGTTTTCTTCTTTCATCATACCGCCAATGCAGCCAGAACAATATTTTATATGAATTGATGTTGATGCAAGTATTAAAATTGTTAAGTAGTATATATTATTGGTGGGAATGTGGTGAAAAAACAGTTAAAGAGACCTGCATCTAAGAAGAATATGCAAGGCAGAAG
The DNA here is from genome assembly GCA_021803425.1 of Microcaldota archaeon. Lineage (GTDB taxonomy): Archaea > Micrarchaeota > Micrarchaeia > Micrarchaeales > CABMGC01 > JAJZNA01. Next base: position 58,450 of record JAJZLN010000030.1, read on the forward strand.
ATTCGGGTTTGATATGATGTCCAGCGCGGCGCTTGTTGCCTCTCTTGTAGTTATAATGACATTTACAGTAATGGTTGTAATTGTTTTAGGGAGCATTTGAAATTGAAAGGTAGCGAATGCTCCGCACTGTTCTGGGTTGCACATGGCTTAAGCGCACTTCGTGGCCCGTTTGGTTAGTCTTTTATGCCGTCAGGGGTAATTTTTATCACAGATTCGCCTTCAGGCATATTTGGGGAATCTACAAGCCTGACGATTCTCTTGTCCTCCTTTGACTTCCTCAGGTATAGCCTTGTAGTGGCTGCATGGGCAACTATATTGCCGCCGACAGGCGTAGTTGGATCGCCAAACAGTATCGCAGGGTTGTCCATTACCTGATTGGTTATGTACACCGCAAGGTCATATGTGTCAGCAAGTTTCTGAAGCTTGTGAATATGGCTGTTGAGCTTCTGCTGCCTTTCCCCAAGAGCCCCCCTGCCAAGGAACTCGGACCTGAACAAAGCCATGAGTGAATCGACAATTACGAGCTTGACGTTGCTCTCTTTTATGAGTTTGTCAGCCCTCTCTACGGCAAGTATTTGCTGGTCAGTGCTTGTGGCGCGCACTACCAATATGTTATCAAGCGTATCCTTTATTTCCATGCCAGCGGCCTTTGCGATCTGCTCGATCCTGTCAGGCCTGAATGTCCCTTCCGTATCTATAAAAAGGACCTTGCCCCCTAGCCCTCCAGATTCTATTGGCCTCTGGACGTTTACTGAAAGCTGGAAGCCTAACTGAGTTTTTCCTGAAGCAAATTTTCCATACGCTTCCGTGATTGCATTGGCTTCGACTCCGCCGCCAAGCATCTCATCAAGCCCTTTTGACCCTGTCTCTATCCTCCCTAGCGATTTTCTCTTTTCATATACTGTGGTGCCTGTAGCGTATTCCAACGTTGTGGCCTGCTTTGCTGCATCGACTGCCTGTTTTGCGGCTTCAAGTTTCATGCCTGAAAGTTCGGCAAGCTCATGGGGCGAAGCCGTGGCTATCTTCTCTACAGAATCAAAACCCAACTGTTTAAGCTTCTCTGCCGTAGTAGGACCTATTCCTGGAAGGTCCTCTAGTTCCTTTATAGCCTTCTCTTTTGCCATATTACTACCTTTTTTCAAAATTAGCGGTTAGTATTAGCGCAGACAAAAATTATAAAGTATATGCCCGCATACAGCAGAGTGGGATTATGCCATCCAATCAGCAAAAAGAGCATTTCCAGGCATTAAAAAGGAAGAGGCCAGCATGCAGAAAACTGCAGCTGGCAAGGCGACCAGTTCTTACTCCTCCATTATAGAGAACTCGTATTGAGTATATGTTTGCCTTCTTTTAAAAACCTTTCGAAATAGTGGAAGTGAGGGTTACTGATTCCATTGTTTTGGAACTAAAATGTTGTTGTTTTGGACCATAAATGTTGATTTACCATAGCAAAGCGCTCAACGAATATTACTGATAATATATGAGTTTCAAATTGAAAGCTTTGCGGCCGGCAATTATTTGTATGGTTTGGAGCGCAATTTTTTAAGATGGATAATGTATGCTATGAATGCGATTGCCATCGCTATGATTACTGCCAGAAGTATTGTTGAAAGGGATATTGGCTTTGGAGAGGTGGAGAGAATCGCTATCAGCCCCGCGGACGCTGAAGGCACCTCGACCGTGCACGTGGAAGGATTTATGGTATAATTCGACATCTCCTGCCATGCGCCGTCCACGAACATGTAAGGAGCCACGGAGTTCGATGGGAAGCTGCATGAATAGCTCACATTGACATCTATGCGCGAGAGCTGCGAGTTCGAAGATATGTTGAGCACTGATACTGCGTAGAGGCCTGCGGCGAGCTTCACGCTGCCAGACGCATTTGAGATCATGAGCGTTATCCTTGTCGGGGCCTGTGATGCTGAATAGACCTTTATGACTGCACCTGAATTGCTGAAGTTTATAACTGCAGGATAAGTCGCTGATGAATTAGCAGAAACTGTCGCCGAAGTGACGCTGCTGTTGAGCATGGGAGGGATTGCGGAAGTTGTCGATGCAGGAAGAGTGGTTGTAGGAATGGAAGTGGTAGTGTTCACAACAGAAGTGGTTGGTATCGTAGTCGTAGGAACGGTCGTGGGCGGGATGGTTGAAGGAGGAGGTGGAGAAGATGATGCCGAAGATCCGCCGGTGCCGAGCGATCCAACCTTCAGAGTGGACGTAAGCGATGATGAGGTGTAGTTTGCGTTTCCGGGATTGGTGAATGTGAATGAATATGTGCCGGGTGAACCCTGCTCCGTCCAGTGCATCACTGAATCGGTCTTTCCGAAGAGCGCCCCGTTGACGTAAAGCGACCATGCGCTCTGGTTGCCTATCGTCGGAGTTCCGGTGAATGTTATATTCACTGCTGAATAGAAGCCCGCGAAGCCGGGGTTTCCTGATGAAGTCGCAAATAGAAGGTCGTTTGATTCTATTACCACGGTGTTTGTCACCTGCGGCACTGAATAATAGGTTGTGGTTCCGGTGTCAGTGACTATCACATTGAATACGTAGTTTCCAGGAACTGTTAATGCATCGAGAGTGTTGGTAGAAGAGAGAGTTGATGATGAGACTGTATTCTGCGCTTCTGCATTGTCGAGCGTGAATGCGTATATGAAGTTGCCTGTGCCGCTTCCTCCGGTGACTGCTGCAGTTGTGATTACAGAATTTCCGTAAAGTATTGAGTTTGTGACGATTCCTGATCCTGTCTGAACGGTGAGGGAAAAAACTGGAGTTGAATATGCAACTATTTGCGATGTATGAATAGAGTTCATTGTAACAAAAGTAGATGCATGATCAGAAACGAATACATTTGCCACAAGCGTGTTTCCTGCATTGCCATTTGCCTGCCAGAGGAATGAGTTCGATGATGTAAGCATGTTTGCGACCTGTATGTTCGTAACGCTGTTGTATACGATGAAGTTGTAGGTGTATGGAAGTGTACCTCCAGTCTCGTATGCTGCGAAATTTATGTATTGTCCCGCGTCTACTAGCGTGTTTGATGCTGAGATTGTCGGGGTCTGAAGCACCGAATTGACTGTGATTGTGGATGTATGCAACGAGTTCACTGTCACTTGAATTGATGCGCTGTCCGTTACGAATACGTTTGCCACAAGCGTGTTTCCTGCATTTCCCGTTGCCTG
>JAJZLN010000001.1 GCA_021803425.1 Microcaldota archaeon
AGCGTGATTCTTCCTTATATTGCAATTTTGTTGCAGATTCAAGTGCGGAATACATACTGCCTTTTCCTTTAAACATATCGATGTATGCTATACTTGGCGCATCTATGTAATCTTGATTTTCAATCAATTTAGAATACTCAGAATTGATGCCTTTAGGGATCTCTAATACTCGTACCGGTTTTATTTCACTGTATTTGCCCTCTGCTTTCAGCATCTGCAAAGCCTCATAGTCGAAAGGCGCGTGCGCAGGAACACTCATTACGATTCCTGTGCCTACTCCGTCCTTGACAAAAAACCCGTCTAATACAGGTATGCTAGCGCCTGTAATCGGATTTATGCACCTTTTATTGAGCATTTCAGGTCCGCTTATCTCTCCTAGGACTTCAATAGGAAACTGGTATTTAAGAAATTCTGATGATCTCTTTTCTATGTAGAATTTATCTTCGTGTATTTTGCACAGGACATATGTATATGATTTTCCAACAAACAGATTTGTAACTCCAAAGACAGTCTCTGGCCTATATGTTGCACATAGCATATATGCGTCTTCACCATCTACCTTAAATTTTATTGCCACTTCTTTCTCTATGTCCGGCTCTACATCGTGTTTTGTGTCATGCATCCCTACGGCATTGTTTTCGTTAGTGCACCACCCTACAGGATGCCTCCCCTTAATAAGATACCCTTTTTCGTTAAGTATGCCAAACTGCCATTCAACGAATTTGCTGAAGAATGGGTCTATGGATATGAATTTCCTCCTCCAATCGATGCTATATCCCGCCCTGTGCATGCCATTCTCTATCTCCCTGACAAAATAATTCGCTATATAAATTGGATCGGTCATTTTTTCTATGTCCTGGTCCGGTATGTGGAATAGTTTGAGATCTGCTATAAGATCGGTGTCCTTGTTCTGTATTCTCTTGGCAAAAGCAAGTATGGGCGTGCCTGTTGCATGGAATCCCATTGGGAATAGGACGTTGAAATTATTCATCCTTTTATATCTTGCTAGGACATCTGCAGTGCCAAACGTACGCATATGGCCAATATGCTGCGGCCCATTAACATAAGGAAATGCAACAGTTACCATGTATTGCTCCTTATCCGAAGGCTCACTTTCGAATATGTGCGCTTCATTCCACTTTTGCTGCCATTTTTTGTCTAATTCTAAATAGTCCACTAACCATCACATCTCATAATTAATATATAATCCTATAATAATCATTTTATACTACCTTATGCTTCCCGTGATTTTCCTGAACAGCGCGCCATAAAAACTATTTACTTTTGATTTTGAGTACATATCAAGATTTTTGGTATGTCTTATATATTGGGACTTGTCATTGCTATTGACTATTTCAAGTATCTTTGATGGGATATCCTCTTCATCCGAAACAATGCACATGTCCTTCACTTCTTTCGGTATCGGCGTATATTTTGGTAATATCACCGGGGTGTCTAGCGCAATACTTTCTATAGCTATAATCCCAAGGCCTTCTCTTTCAGACATGTGAAGCAACGCCGAAGACCTCCGTATTGTTCTATATAACTCCATGCTTGACTTGTAAGGTTTCACAAGTTTTACATTTCTGGACATCCCAGTTTTCTTTATCTGCTCTCTTATTGCTTGCCTTTCAGGCCCGTTGCCTATTATCAGGCCCTTTATCGAATTATCCATTTCAATGGCTTTGTGCAATGCTATTAACCATTTGTCTAGCCTTTTTTCTTTTATTAATCTGCCTGAGAATACTACTAATTTGTCTCTTTTAGCGTTGTCTCTCCTTGCCGTTTCAATCATATTATTATCAAGGCCTGGAGCAAATATTTTTATTTTAGATTTTTCTACTCCAAATTTTAAAAGCTTCTCAGCAGTAGTGCTTGATATTACAACATAAAAATCCGCACCAGATATCTCCCATTTTGAGAGAAAATACGCCATGTCTCCGATGACCGGTCCAAGATAACTGCGCCAGTAATCCCTGTTCCAGACTTCGGCGACTTCAACTATAAGCTTAGAGCCATTCATTCTACAGTAAAGTTTTATTACAGACATATGTATTATAGGGAACGCGTTTGTTACAACCACATCGAATTTATATCCAAACATCCTCAGGAGCGAGAATTTGTAGCGTAACGCTTCGCGTATAGACCTCCTGCCATGTCTGTATATCATGGATTGGTCTGTTTCGTGTGCGGCATGATAATGTATTCTGTTGTCTGAAAATTCCGCATTCATGCCCTTCCATTTCGTAGTGAAAAAGTGCACTTCATTGTTTTTTGCAAGCTCTTCTGCCTCATTCCGGTTCATTGATTCTATTCCTCCCACGTGCCAGGGATAAGGCACATCATATGCGAAAGCAATCTTCATGCCCGTTTACCCCCTGCATTTCTGTTTTCTACAAAGTAGCTGCCAATGAACATGTACTTAGAGTTTGTTTTCTTCATAGTATATATGGCATCTTCTGGAGATTCCACTATTGGTGCACCGTGTATGTTGAAGCTCGTGTTTAGTACAACCCCATATCCCATCTTCTTCCTTACTTCCATCAATAACTTTCTATATATATCATTATCATTTCCGACTATCTGGGGTCTTGCAGTCATATCTACATGCACTACAGATTTCATGACATCCCTTTTAGATTCGTTGATCTTATATCCCATAGTCATAAACCTGTCAATGCCCTTTATGCCTTTAAGGAGTTTATACGAATCATCTTCAAGCATTGAAGGACAGAAAGGTTGGTACCATTCCCTTTGCTTTACATATAAATTTAGCATCTCCTTCACGCTGTCTGAACTTGCATTTCCAAGTATGCTTCTATTTCCAAGAGCCCTTGGTCCATATTCCATCCTCCCCTGGAACCACATAATGTAGTCATTATCCTCCAGTATTTCTGCCGCATGTCTGGTTTTTGTTCTGTCTTCTTCGAAATCCAAATCTTTATTTTTTTTGAGCATATTTTCTATGCTGTCATCTGAATACTCGGTGCCAAGGTATGCGCCGAATTCATAAGCCGATACACCATTATCCTGATAGTTTGAGTATAGCGCAGCTCCGAGCGCTATGCCCCCATCGCCCATGTGTGGAAATATGTACCATTTATTTAGATTATCCAGCATTCTTATCTTCATGTTTGCTTTTATATTTGACATCACTCCTCCGGCAAAGCATACGTCATGTATCCCATACTCATCTATTGCATTTGATACAAATTCTGCAACAATATGCTCAAGAAGCTGCTGTGACATGTATGCAAATTGCTCTCTCGGCATGCCCCAAGCTATTCTACTGAGCATGTTGTACTGACTTATTGGTTCATATCTTGCCTTAATGTTTATTCCGTCAACTGTGAACATATCCTTAAGCTTGTTCTTATTAAATTCAAAAGGAAACGAATAATCAGCCATTGCCATGACTTTGCCTTCATCTTCTAGTTCTCTCATACCAATGATATTTGTTACCTGCTCAAAGAATATACCGATAGAATCCCTGCTTCCTATCGAATGAACCCTTTCAAGTACCCCCCTGTTCAATGTGCTTATGGATCCCGACAGGCCATCTCCAATTCCATCCAGAGTTATTACAAGGCATCTTTTCATTCCAGATGTAAAAGCTGCAGTAGCGGCATGAGCCATGTGGTGGTCTATGGCCTCCACCCTGAAATCATCAAAGCCAATATGGTTAAGTGCTCTTTTTATTTGATGTCCGCTTATCTCTCTGCATAATGGGGCAGTTCCAATAGATGTAATGGCATATTTTGTGTAATGCATGATGTTCTCGCCAAATGGCTTCAGCATCTTCCTTCTCCTGAATTTATAATATGATTCTTTCTGAAATGGAAATATCCTTGATACTGTCTTTGCAAAATCCGTAGTAGGGAATGCCACAATTTCTATGTCTCTAGGCCTTATACCCTCGTATTTAAGCGCAGCATTTATGGAATTGTAAGGAAACGATACCTCAAGCTTTCTTTTTGTATATCTCTCTTCATTAGATGCGAATATTATCTCATTGTCACGTATGAGTGCAGCTCCTGAGTCATGGCCATCCCATAATCCTAATATGTACATCTTCACACTTTAAATCAGCTAAAAACGCTTTTTATATTTCCAACTATTGTTTGATACGCTTCGCACGCCGTCCATGAATTCGGTTCCTTGCCCTCTCTTATGAGCCTCCTCACTTCCTCAGCTTCCTCATTGTGCCAAAGTCCGGAGAGCATGTATCCTGTATTCTTTATATTCCCCAGCTTTCTGCCCCACATTATTGATGGAAACACATTACCGAAACTATCCATGAACAATGAAGCATCCAGGCTCCTGCCTTTCATTGGAGATTCGCCAGTCTTCACATAATAATTGAGCTTCCTAAGGAAGGCAGATTCAATTAAGTATATTGCACTTAATTCAAACCCTCGTTTTTCAATGAGCAGTCTCAGTTCTTCTGACATGATTTTCTGGTCCTGTTTAAGAAGCATATCCTTGTTATTATAATATATTTCAGACACCTGCCCTGCATTAACATGAAAATTGTTATATGTTACCCAAGGGAGAACTTCTTTTACTTTTTGAACAGTATTATCAAATTCACCCTGGTTGTATCTGCTCATCGTGTATCCGAATACAAAAAACAGGTTTCTATAATTGGATTGGAGTTCCCTGAGCCCATTTGCTATGGACATTGCCTTGTCAAAATTGCCCGGAATTCCCCTTATATTGTCATGGAGTTCGCGATATCCGTCAAGGCTTATCGTTATAGATACCTTCGGTATGCCAAGGTTCAGTATCTTTTCTATCTTGTCAAGGACCATGCTTTTGCTGCAAAGGGAATTTGTGGGCATTGTTAGTATGTACAGCCCTTTCGAATTGTCTACGAATGCTTTAACAATCTCCACTATGTCGCTTCTGAGAAAGGGCTCTCCTCCGGTAATCTCTATCCACTTGAAGAACGGGTTCTTTGCAGCGAAATTGCGTATTTCATCTAGAGTCAGCTCGCCCTTAGGCTTCGCTTGCCATATATTGCAAGTCTTGCATCTTGATTGGCATGCATATGTCACTGAAAAGGTAAGTTTGTACGGCTTATCAAGCTTCATAAAATTGCTTTTTGCAGCAGTGATACCTAGGCCTGCCAATTTCGTAAAAGACATGATTTAATTGTGTCCTAGCACTTTAATATATTTTATGATACAATGACTCTGTGGTTCTATGACAGCTGATAAACTGAGGCAGCAAGCTGCTACAGAATTCATGCTCACTTATGGATGGGCATTGCTTATACTTGCAATAATAGTGATTGCCTTTGTGTATTTTTATGGCCTTCCTGGAACCGTAATACAAAATACCTGCACATTCGTTTCGCAGATAACTTGCGATGGAATAACATTAGGATCGAATTCCATAGGCACTAAGATAGATCTTATCGCAATAAATTCTCAACCGTTCGGACTTAGCGATCCTATAGCTACAGTATACATTGCGCAGTATGGCTCTGCTAATGCGATGTGCTTGCCATCAAATGTGGTCAGCGGGGGGGCTATGCTGTGCAGCATAGGTCTTGCCAGGCAGATTCCGCAGGGTGCTTCTGTAAGCGGCATGTTATATATAAATGCACAAGCATGCATTTCTGGTACTGTATTGGATTGTTCTGTTTTCCATCCTACAAACTATTCTGGCAGTTTTATTCAGTCTGTTGGCGCATATACAAGCAACATACCGATTGCAATATCCCTTACAGAATCTCAATCATCGATATCTCAGACGGGAAGAGTGATGCTTGTAGCGCATGTAGCAGTATTCGGTTATCCATCAAGGGGAAATTATGTGCAGTTTTCGAGCAGCTCCCCAATAGGAATCTTTTCACAGCAGGACGTTCTTAGCGATTCAAGCGGCGATGCTACAACATATTTCAACGGAAAGTCGCCCGGAAGCACGACAATAATAGCAGAATTTGCTGGATATACCGCAAGCAATACAATTTCCATAACCTGAAAGTGCATTATATATCTAATTCCTTTATGCTCTTGGATATTTTTTCGGATGACAGTATCAATTCCTCTTTTTCTGATTCATCAAGGCTTAGTTGCTCTGCTATCGCTGCCCCATTCTTTCCAAGAGCTACAGGAAGACCTATGAAAATATCCTTCAGTCCGTATTCTCCTTCAACATAAACAGAGCATGGCATCATTTTCATCTTATCATTAAGTATGGAGTCTATCATTGAGACTACAGAAGATGCAGGCGCATAGAAAGCGCTGCTGCCCTCCAGCTTTATTATCTCTGCGCCAGCGTCCTTCGTGCGTGCAATAAGCTTGCCAAGCCTCTCATTTCCAATCATTTTGGATATCGGAGCTCCGTTAAATGTTGTATGCGACACCGCGGCTACCATAGAATCCCCATGGCTCCCTAAGACCAATGCATTTATATCATTGACGTCAGCTTTAAGTTCCTCTGCCATAAAGGACCGCAGCCTGGAGGAGTCCAATACGCCTGCCATGCCAATAACCCTGTTTCTTTCAAACCCTGTAACTTTTTTCACCAAATATGCCATTGCATCTAACGGATTGGTCACTATTATGATTATGCTTTCTGGCGCATATTTCTTTATCTCATTTGATATTTCGGTAACTATGTTGCTGTTTATTTTTAGAAGATCCTCCCTTGACATGCCCTCCTTTCTCTGAGCACCTGCAGTAATCACCACTATATCACTCCCTGAAATCAGGCTATAATTGCTGCTTCCGTATACCTTCACATTCCTTCCTTCAACGGGCATGCTTTCCATTATATCCAGGGCAATGCCTTTTGCTATGCCTTCTGTTCTGTTTATAAGCACAATATCCTCTGCAAGCCCTTTAAGTGCAAGTATGTGTGCTGTTGTTGAACCTACCTTTCCTGCGCCTATGATTGAAATTTTTTTTGTCATAGCATCAATACTGTTTTTACGTGAAAATGTATAAAGTTTATGTGGATTGACTTGTTTTGAAGTATATAATAATGCGATGTCTATATTAAAAATTTATACAGAGCAATAGCTATGGTGATTGTTTGGTAGAGTTGGGAGGTAACGGGCTTCCGCAGATAAGCAAGGGTCTTGAAGGGGTTTATGTTACATCAAGCAGCATAAGCAAAGTTAACGGACAGGAAGGCAAACTCTACTACAGGGGATTTTCCATAGAATCTCTCTCAGAAAACTCGAATTTTGAAGAGGTAGTATATCTTCTTATAAACGGCTCCCTCCCAAGCAAGCCACAGCTGGACGAGATAACAGCGCAGTTGTCTGATAACAGGGACCTTCCTGATGGCATCATAAAGATTATAAAAGAACTTTCCGGAAAAGGCCATCCGATGGACATACTGAGAACCGCAGTTTCTGCGCTTTCTTCGTATGATAAGGAGGTATCCGATACTTCACCAGCAGCGAATATGAATAAATCTTTGCGCATAATATCAAAGATGTCGAGCATAGTGGCTGCAACAGGCAGATTTGTAAGCGGCAAGGAGTATATAGCTCCTGATAAATCGCTGGATTATGTTGAAAATTTCCTATATATGCTTAATGGAGAAAGGCCATCCGCAGAACAGGCGGACATAATGAGGAACATGTTCATACTTCATGCGGAACACAGCACAAATGCGTCAACATTCGGCACATTGGTAGCCGGATCAACCCTTGCAGATATTTATTCTGCAATAACTGCTGGAATATCGGTTTTGAAAGGACCGCTGCATGGCGGCGCCGATGAGGCAGCATTAAGGATGATGCGCGAAATAGGCGATCCTGAAAATACAGAATCATACATAGAAAGTGCATTGGAAGGCAAAAAGAAGATAATGGGATTTGGACATAGGGTATATAAGGCATATGACCCTCGCGCCAAAATAATAAAGAAATATCTGGTCAAGTATCAAAATGGGCAATTCGACGAGCTCAGAAAACTTGCCTCAATAGCCCTGAGGGCCGAAAAGCTTATGATCGATAAACTAGGCGCAAGCCGCGGAATATGGCCAAACGTTGATTTTTTTGCCGGCCCAGTATACCTTGCTGCCGGGATACCTCCTGAATTATTCACTCCGATATTTGCGACAAGCAGGTCTGCAGGATGGTGTGCCCATATGCTGGATTATTGGAAGGACAATAAGCTATTCAGGCCTCTCGAATGGTACACTGGCAGTATCGATCTCGAATACATACCCATCGAAAAGAGGCAGTAAGATGTTCCTAGCAAAATTAGCATGATGTAATCTATGCCCGACAACTATTCCGAATTTAAATCCGAATTAGTTTCCGAGTTAGTATATGGAAATGGCAAAAAAGCGAAGTTCTATTCGTTGCCAAAACTAAAGAAATATGGGTATGATGTATCGCGATTGCCGTTTTCGATAAGGATAATCCTGGAATCCCTTATAAGAAATCTGGATGGCAAGGAGGTAAGCAAGGAGGACATATTCAGTCTGTCTTCATGGAACCCAAAAAGCCCTGATGATAAGGATGTGCCATTTAAGGTTTCGAGAGTCCTGATGCAGGATTTTACCGGAGTCCCGGCAATAGTGGACCTGACTGCAATAAGGGATTATGTGGCATCTCACGGAAAAGATGCTGAAATAATACAGCCCCATATACCAACAGATCTTATAATAGACCATTCTGTGCAGGTCGACTCATTCAATGATGCATCTTCGTTTGAAGTCAACCAGGAGAAGGAGATAGAAAGAAACAAGGAACGGTACTCGTTGCTTAAATGGGCAAGCCATTCTTTCAATAAGCTCAGGGTTTTCCCGCCTTCCGCAGGGATATGCCATCAGATAAACCTGGAATATCTGGCCACATGCGTGTCCATCTCAGACGGAGTCGCATTCCCCGATACGCTGGTCGGAACGGATTCCCATACTACCATGATATGCTCATTGGGCGTAGTGGGATTTGGCGTAGGCGGAATAGAAGCCGAAGCGGCCCTGCTCGGGCAGGCAGTATCGCTTACCACGCCCAAAGTTCTTGGCGTCAAGCTAACCGGAAAACTTGATGCAGGAGTGACTGCAACTGATTTTGCGCTGACGCTCACTAAGATACTTCGCGAACGCGGAGTTGTAAACATGTTCGTCGAATTTTTTGGGGACGGCCTAAAGAACCTGTCCCTTCCCGACAGGGCAACCCTGTCAAACATGTGTCCCGAGTACGGCGCAACGATCGCGATCTTCCCGGTCGATGAGGAGACATTGAGATATATGGAAATTACCGGAAGAAGCAGTGAACAGACAGACCTCATAAGAAAATATTATTCTGCGCAGGAGATGCTTGGCATCGATTACGGCAAGATAGAATACAGCGACATGATCACTGTACGGCTTGATGCAATAGTTCCGTGCGTTTCAGGGCCCAGCCAGCCCAAACAGGAGATATCCCTTGACAGGATAAGGGATAATTTTATCGAAACATTCACCGACATTGATGGCGAAGAAGCAAAATCCGATGAAAGGATAAGCAGCACTGATTATACAAGATGGTCCACAGAAAGCGTAGCCGCTGAGAACGGCGCTATAAAGAGAGCCCCATACCACGAGCAATTAAAGAGTGTGCACTTGAAGTATGATGACGGCTACGAAACTGACCTCTCTGATGGGGATGTTGTGATATCATCAATTACCAGCTGCACTAATACCAGCAATCCGTCAGTCATGATAGCTGCAGGCTTGCTTGCAAAAAAAGCGTTTGAAAAAGGGCTCATGGTGGATACCAGGAAGGTCAAGACAAGCCTTGGCCCAGGATCAAGGGTAGTAATGAGGTATCTTGAGAAAGCCGGATTAATAGAACCGCTTGCCGTGATGGGATACAGGCTTGTAGGATACGGGTGCATAACATGTATAGGTAATAGCGGTCCTTTGATAGACAAGCAGAGCGAGGCGATAAACACCAATAACATAACTGTGGCTTCGGTGCTGTCCGGAAACAGGAACTATGAAGCCAGAATACATAGGGATGTAAGGTCAAACTACCTGATGTCGCCCCCGCTTGTCATAGCCTTCGGGATAGCAGGCACTATGCTTAAGGATCTGACAAAGGAGCCCATAGGAACCGGAAAGGATGAAAAGGATGTTTACTTGAGAGACATATGGCCTTCGAAAGCAGAGATAGATGAAGTAATAAGAGCAACAGTGAGCAAAGACTTGTTTGATAAAGAATATGGAAGCGGAATATCCGAAGTCAATCCATACTGGAACAAACTAAAAATCCCTACGGGTCTTTTATATGAATGGGACAGGAATAGCACTTACATACGCCTGCCGCCTTTCTTCAACGGATTGGAGTTGGTGAAGGAAGAGAAGGCAACGCCCATACTGAATGCCAGGATCCTTGCCGTGTTTGGAGATTCAATATCAACTGACCACATCTCGCCGGCAGGCGCTATAGGAAAAGACAGCCCTGCTGGCAGGTATCTTATCGAACATGGGGTAGAATCCAAAGATTTCAACACCTATGGCACCAGAAGGGGCAATCATGAAGTGATGATGCGTGGAACATTTGCGAATAACCGCATAAAAAACCTCATGCTCAACGGAAAGGAGGGAGGATTCACAATGCACTATCCGGACATGAAGGAGATGTCTATATATGACGCAGCAATGCAGTATCGCAATGAAAATGTCCCTTTAATCGTAATTGCAGGATCGGAGTACGGTTCCGGGAGCTCGAGGGACTGGGCCGCAAAGGGGCCAATGCTTCTTGGCGTGAAGGCAGTAATTGCCAGGGGCTTTGAGAGAATACACAGAAGCAACCTCATAGGCATGGGCATAATGCCGCTGCAGTTCAAGGACGGCGAGGATGCAAACAGTCTTGGCATAGACCACACCAAGCCGCTGGATATAAGGCTGCAAAGCGGCATTGCTCCAAAGGAAGAGGTAATGATGGATTTCACAGATCTGAATGGAAGTAAAAAATCAGCTGCTCTGGTATGCCGGATAGATACGGAAATTGAGATGGAATACTTTAAGTGTGGTGGCATACTTAATTACGTAATAAAGAAGCTCATGGGTCGAGAATCATGAAAAAGGCGTGGAATGTAGCAGTCCTTCCCGGAGACGGAATAGGGCCAGAGATCGTAGATTCCTCTCTTTCCGTTTTGGCCGCAGTAACCAAGAGATTTGGCGTGCCGATAAAGACAATGGCCGGAGAGGCGGGGTTCGAGTGCATAGGAAAATATGGGACGAATCTGCCAAACAAGACCATCGAACTTCTTAAGAAATCCGATTGCGTTTTAAAAGGCCCCATGACTACTCCAGAAGGCGCAGGTTCAGAAGTTAGCGCAGCGGTAAAGATAAGAAAGATGTTCCAGCTTTATGCCGATGTAAGGCCTGTGAAAAGCATGCCGGGGGTATGGAGCCTCAAGCCGAATATAGATCTTGTAATAGTGAGGGAGAATACTGAGGGGATGTACTCGGGATTGGATTTCATGGTATCCAAGGGCACCGCGGTAGGCTTGCGGGTGATAACAAGGGAAGGGAGCGAACGCATAGGGAGGTTCGCATTTAAACTTGCCGAAAAGAGGAAGAAGCACCTGACGATAGTTCACAAGGGCAACATACTAAAGGTTTCGGATGGCATGTTCAAGGACACCATACTGTCTCTTTCAAAGTCACACAGGTCAGTCAGTGTTGACGATGCGCATGTCGATGCCATGGCGCAGTGGCTGATAAAGAATCCTGAAATATACGATGTGATAGTAACTGAAAATCTATTCGGAGACATACTTTCTGATGAAGCTGCAATGCTCGTTGGCGGTATAGGCGTAGGCCCATCAGCAAACATCGGAAACGGATATGCTATGTTTGAGCCGATACACGGATCTGCCCCCAAATATGCAGGAAAGGATAAGGCAGACCCGATAGCCACGATAATGTCCATAAAGATGATGCTTGACTGGATGGGATATGCAAAAGCTGCGTCTGCAGTAGAAAGAGCCGTAATAAAATCCATAAGCAACGGCATAAAGACCTACGACATAGGAGGAAATAGCGCATGCTCAGAGGTTGGCACCGAGATAGCAAAGCGCATTCTGCCATAATCAGGTTTAAGAGCCTTTTCAGGGAATGATATAAACTATGAAATACGCTGCTTTCGCTGGATTGCTATTCGTTTCTTTGCTCCTTAACAGTGAAATTGCGCATTCAAGTCCACTCCTTCCTAGCCTCTTTGCGCCTACGCTCACAAACAGCTCCGGATCAGGATATCAATGCATATACATACGAAACTTCACTGCAGCAACTACACAGGGCGTTACAATCTTCAACAAGAATTTCTTAATAAAAGTCAGCTATATAGCGCCTGCTTCCGCAGGATTGTACGTGAATAATTACCAGTATGCCCTTGCCAAGCTTAACAGCATAAATCTCGGCGTGTTTTACGGCATAAATTATAGCCTGAAGCTCATCAATGTTTCAAACAGGCCTTATTATGTGCAATACGTGCCGACGATAGCGATATCTGTATGCGGCAGGACTACAGAAAACTATACAGAATTAAATGTAACTACAAAAGGGCAGTCACTTGACAATTTTTACAATGTGTCGGTATATCATGGTCTTAACGTTTCGGTGCTTGGCCTTGGATTGGATGCGGTTCTTTCGTCAAATTCCACTAGCAATTCCACAGAACATGTGGTGATAGACAGGTACATATATCCGGTATCTGTGCCTGGGTACAAACTCATAAGTGCAATAAATGTTTCTGCAGTGCCCTCGGATAATATTTCTGTGCACATAAGTTACAGATACAATTGTTCTATTCAAGCTGCAGAAGTGCAGCCGTTTGTATTGTATAACTCAACATGGATAATGAGCAACGGCCCCCAGGCAAACGCCGCCATGTGCAGTATAGAGTACAGCGTTCCTGCAAAAGAGGAAGTGACCGGAGTTTTTGAGCATATCAATACAACAACCCCATCAGCACATGAGAATGTGACGACCTCTACAATTCCTCCCAAGAAGAATTACCTCATCGGAGTGTTGGTAGGCGATCTTGTGAACATAGGAATAGCGGTAATAGTCATTATCGCTGCAATATGGCTGGTATACAGGAACAGGCTGATGAAGGAAAAAGAACTTGAGAAGAGGAGAGGCAGGCAGAAAAAACTGGCCAAGTCTAAATGATGTTCAATTTACGAATTCCCTGCTCATCATAAGCACTATAATTCCTGCAATTATCGAGACTGTTGTAGCGTAAATATACGAATAGAATGGATTTACTACGTAAAGCACACCCATCACCAGATTTGCCGTGAATATACCAAGACTTCGTGATCCTGAGAGAGAACCCATCCCCTTTCCAAGCTCCTTCACGTTTTTAATGAAAGATATCAAGGTGGGTTCAAGGGTCTCTATGATACCGAATGCAAATCCTAGTATGCCTACTGCAATGTAAGACCATACGGCTCCCAGGCCATATGCATAGCTTAACCCAAGAAGCAACGATCCAAATCCTGAAAGCGCATAGCCCATGTACGACAGTGATTTTATCTTGTTGTATCTCTTCGAGCCTATCCAGTACCCTGCAAACGCGGATATGCCCAAATATACCGCATATGATCCAATTCCGATGAAGCTGCTGGTTTGCTTTGCTATTGTCAGAATAGGAAATCCAAAGCTGTAGGTGCTAAATCCGTAAAGTGCAGTTGCAATTATTATACCGCGGTATGCGCCAATGGACGCACGCGATTCAAGCGGTTTTGAACTAGAAAGCAATAGCTGCTGTTTCTTGTGCATGGTGTTTTTTGCAAAGATAAGCAAAAGCGTAGATATTATCAGTGGTATTGCGGTAAGGAGCAAAATACTCTTTATGGAAAGGCCTAAATACAAGAGCGCGAGAAGTCCAACTACCGACAGCATACCTCCACCAATGTCAAGTACATGCAGAAATCCGAACACACTGCTCCTGTTTTTCTTGGTGGAATTGACTGCCACCATAGATCTCCTCGCCGGGCTCCTGAAATTCCTTGCCCACCAGCCTCCGGAGAAAAGCATGACTGCGATGAGTATGCTGTTTGTAAGCGCCATCAGTGATATCAGAGGTATCAGGGCGTTGCCGAATATTGCAATATATCTATTTTCATACCTATCGCTAAGCAATCCTCCCAAATAGCCGAAAAAGGAGCCTATGCCGAATGCGACTGCACTTGCAATCCCATATTCCGAAGCAGAAGCACTAAGCGCAACTACAATGAATATTGGGAATATCGCTATTGCGGCCTGGTATCCAAGGTCCGCGAAAAATGCAGAGAGGGATATAAGCAGTATTTCTCTATTCATCCATGATGGAACTCTCATTGACTCAATTATGATATCAAAAGAAGATTTTTAAATCAGGACCAAAAGATAGACTTGTAATCCTAAACGACGTTTGTTTGCCTCAGCGTCTTAACTATGAATCTAAGGCTTTTATTATGGTTAAAGATCTGGCGTTGCTAATTTTTAAGGTATTTACAATGACAAACCGCTTTTCTTGATGCGCCTCCGACTGCATCTGTAATTTCACGGTCCAGATTATCGTCTCCGTAGCTCTGCTCAGCCTTAAGTACAAACCCGCAATCCCCCTCAGTTATTGATACTTCCCTTACTCTGTCTATTCCAATAAGCCTCTTTGCAGCTTCATGCACATTGTACTTTGCAGAAGGCTTGACGAAGAAGTAATCAAAGCTTCCGCTAACGCGTCTTGTTTTCTTTCCCATCATACCACAATTTTATATTGAATCAGCAAGCCCTAAACTTTACACAACTAATTGAAGCCACCACGTATTCTTGGATTAATTTTCTTTGAATTAAATAGAAGAGTGGCGGGAATGATTCGCGTCTAGTTAGTTGGAGGGTTGGGACTCCGAACCAGAATGCGAACCACGATCTGTCTATATTCATAAACATTACCCAAACCACAAGTTAAGTGTTGTGTATGTTCCTTTATTTATATTTGAGCTGAAATAATTGGCTAAAAAAAGTCGAAAGACCCAAAATATTTAATCGTATTTTAACCGATTAACATCACTATGCTATTGTGAAGTCGTACTACTCTATTTTATCCCATATATTTAAATATGATATTAGTTAATATATGAATATGTATGATCTGCCTGATGACATCGCCAAGGTAATTGCAGGGCTTAGGAAATCCCATAAGCACCATATTGAAGTAAAGATAATGAACCAACGCTGCTATGTCTACGAATCGACAAGCGTATGGAACAAGGAGGAAAAGTCCGTAAAGAAGATATCAAAATATCTTGGCAGAATCGGAGGAGATGGTATATTTGTAGAGGCTTCTAGGAGAGTGCCCAGATTGCAAAATTACGAGACGCCAATTATTCAGGATAGGAAAGGAAGAAGCATAGTCTCTGCAAGGAGTGAGTCGCAGATAATAAAGGCCATCAGCATGAATGGCAGAATATCTAATAAGAACCTTGGAAAG
>JAJZLN010000009.1 GCA_021803425.1 Microcaldota archaeon
ATATGCCTTCTGTTAAGTCTGTCCTGTAGGATCCAGTTGTTCAGTTCTTCGAATATTTCAGGCTCTGCGCGTTCTCTGACTTTAGAAAAGATGGAATAATCGGGTCTTTTCCTGTAACCGATTATTTTTCCAATCTTCGTACCGACGAGATCCACGAATTCTACATCAGTCAATCCTTCTACCTGTTTTATCACTAATGCGACGATATGTTTGGCAAACTTTCTAGTATGCCAGTAGTGCTGCACGATTACGCGCGTTGCAGCACAAACCTCTGGCATTTTATTACTAAATTCTTCTATATTCATGTTTCTGTCTCCTGGCAAGACGGCCAACACGCTAATCGTGTTGGTTGCCACAGGAGAAAATCGACGACAAAAAAGAGAGAGAAAAACCACGAAATTATATTGAACGGAAAGGCTTAAAATTTGTCAAGTTCCTATTTGAGGGGTAGCAGGGATTGCATGCACACGTCTGCAAAAAGAGGCCGTAGATGTGCATGAATTGTGCATTATATGCCTAATACAAAATCCAAGGATCTGTTTCGGGTAGGATATTGTTCTGTATGGTACGTAACACTGCAAGTTTTTCAGGCTCTGCCGGAAAGTGGCAATATATTCATTTTTTCGGAAACCGCCATTTTCATCCTGATTTGGCGCGGCCATACTTGCCATTCTTAGAGATCGCCGGACAACCTTCCTCATATTCATGCCTGCTGCCAGTTCTTTGACCGTGCTTACATCAGCCCGCGTGGCAGGATTTTTCGAGTTTATTAGTAAATATCACGCAACATTTACTGACTCTGCACAAATAACACTCTACCTGAATTAAAAGAAAAGATAATAAAATAAAAAAATAACTCTGTATTCGGCCGTTTACCTGTTAAGTTAGGCTGGCTCTGACGATTCCTGCGGCGCAGATGACTGGGATGAAGCTGCGGAACCGATTACTTCGCCCACGGCGAACCTGGCTCTTACGTCAGTTATCCTCACTTTTACGGTCTCTCCCTGCTTCGCGTCCTTTACAAAGATTACGAATCCGTCTTTCTTTGCAAGTCCGTCTCCCTTAGATGCTGTTGCATCTATGGTCACTTCTACTTCGTCTCCGACTTTTACGGGCTTTGGAAGGAAATAGTTAGGATTAAGGCCTCTTGACCTCTCTCCATATCTGTCTCCTCTACCTTCGCCACTCATATCTCTTGGCATTTTATTTCCTCTGTAGGATCAGCTTTTACGCTTTACTACTTCAGTATTCATATATTCAGTCTCATTTATAAAGCTTTCTGTTTGGATATTTTAAGTTTTAAGGTATGAATCATGGTAGTTTCAAGCGTATGGGATATATTTATCTCAAATTTGCTTGTTGATGTGTAAAAATGAGGTATGTAGAGGCGGTCAATGAATACAAAGGAAAGGGCAAAAGCCTGTTTCTGGCAGGCGCGATAACAAATGCGCCGGACTGGCAGAGCGAAATGGTTGCATTGCTGAGAGACCAGAATCTTGTGGTATTTAACCCGAGAAGGAAAAATTTCCCGATCAACAATAAGAATGCGGCGCTTGAACAGATTACATGGGAATATAAATACCTGAGAAAGGCCGACGGCATTTCATTTTGGTTTTCAAAAGAGACGCTTAACCCCATAGTATTGTATGAGCTTGGCGCATGGTCAATGACACAGAAGCCGCTATTCATAGGCATGGACCCGGAATACAAGAGAAGGGTTGATGTGGAAATCCAAACCAATCTGGTAAGGCCGGAAATACACGTAGTATACGACCTGCGTGCGCTCTCTGGCTTGATACGGGACTGGGCTTCGGCCACTTAGGCCTGCCCATGTAATTATCTGGATTCCTTGAAGGTCTCCAATCTCCTTATCAGATAGTCCGGTTTGGCTTTTTTTAAGATGCCGTACGGATCAACGCCGTCAGCAACTACACATGATGGCATGCCTGCAAACCTTGCGGTGAACACGTCAGAAGCCATATCTCCTATATAGATGCATTCGCTCTTTTTATACCCGAACCTGGAAGCCGTCTCAAAAAGCCCGGTAGGATTGGGCTTGAACTTCTTTATCGTATCCGCGCTCAGGATAAGGTCAAAATATTTTTCTATTCCAAGTTTTTTGACCTCTATTTCCAGCCGGTATTTGTTCGAGTCGCTGAAAAGGGCAATTTTCTTGTGCTTCTTCCTGAGGAGCCTGAGGAGCTCCAGAGCGCCGGGCTTCAGGCTGGGCTTGTAAAAGATAGAGTATATCCAATATGCAAATGAATATATCCTGCCCATATGCCTGCTTTTTTCGCGGTAGCGTGTTTTCTCTGCGGTATACTCCCCGCGTCCCCTGCTTTTTATATATGATACGTCGTACCTGCGCTTTAGGTGCCTTGCGATTTTTACAACGGGAGTAGACGTGGAGAGCGTACCGTCCCAATCGAAAATGTATAATTTGTACCTGTCAATTAACATAAAGTTATTAATATTATCAACAAATAAAAATCAGTATGATGATAAGGGTGATCGCCGAGCACATGCGATGACGATCGGTAGGCAGACTGATTTTATGCCAAATACAAACACACCCAAGCAGAATGTACTGGAAAGACTCCACAAAAGGAGCATATCTGCGAAAGATATCGCCGGCCAATTCTGGTGCGAGAAGCAGATGGAGCTCTCATACATACACGGATTCGCTCCGACAAAAATCATGAATGCCGGGACGGAAATACACCAGAAGCTGCAGGTAGAGGTATTCAAGCCTCTTGAACTGGAGCCTGTTTCTTATCCCGACAGAATGTACAAAACAGCATATGAAAACATCCTGACATTGAAGACGCTGGAGGAAAAGGGAGTTGCAAGGGAGCTCAAGATATATGGATCGATAAATGGATACACGGTCGTGGGCCAGGTGGATGAACTAAGGATGTCAGATGGCAAGGTAGTAATAGTTGAGAACAAGACCACCAACTCAACCAAATCGAAATTCTCCCCGCAATATACAAAACCCCATGAAATACAGATAATGCTCTACAAAAGGATGCTTGACGACCTGAAAAGCGGTTCTTATTCCTATAATAATTTCAACGCGTACTACAAAGTAAGCGGGATGAGGCTGTCCGATGGATTCGCTGCGGGGCTGAAGGCGATGGGAATAAATGATTCCCTTATAAATGTAGGCGCAATATTTACGAAGATGTTTGAGCGCATAGTTTCGCTCAGTGAATTGAGCAATGCGCTGAAACTCAACTATGTAGGAAGAGAGACGAGAGAAAACATAGCGGAAATAACAGTAAATTACGACAGGGAATCGCTTAGCAGTGATATTGTATATGCAATGAAATACTGGAACGGGGAGAGGGATGCCGCTCCTGTTCCTGAAGAGGAGAAGTGGAAATGCAATGTGTGCCGCTTCTTCGGAAAGCAGTGTTTCGTATGGTTTGAGAGATGATATAGGTGCTAGATCCCAAAAATTTGAGCAAGGACAACTTGAGGCTGGAATTCTCGAAGAATCATGACAAGTATTACAGAGTTGGATTATTCGACGAATTGGGATTTGGAAGGAACACGTGCAGCATATGCGGCAAGAATTTCTGGAGCATTGAAAAGAGGGATGTGTGCGAAGATACAGACCATACAGAATATGCGTTCTTCAAGAAAAACCCGCTGGAGATGGACTATGTGGATTTCTGGAGGAGATTTGAGGACTTCTTCAAGGAAAACGGGCATGCATCCATGGACAGGTACCCTGTCGTCAGCAGATGGAGGCAGGACCTTTATTTCACAATAGCGAGCATACAAGACTTCCAGCGTATAGAGGACGGCAAGATAAGTTTCGAATACGGGGCGAATCCGGTAATAGTGCCGCAGATGTGCCTGCGGTTTGGAGACATAGATAATGTCGGATTTACAGGGAGGCATTTCACGGGATTTATGATGGCCGGGCAGCATGCATTCAATGTGCCCGAAGAGGGCTACTGGAAGGACAGGACAATAGAACTGAATTTCAAGTTCCTCACTGAGGTGATGGGGATACGCAAGGAGGACATAATATACTCTGAGGATGTGTGGTCAATGCCCGATTTTTCCGCATTCGGCCCGTCGCTCGAAAGCTTCTCAAAGGGGCTTGAACTAGTGAACAGCGTATTCACGCAGTTTGAATTGTCCAACGGGAGCATAAGCGAGCTGCAAAGCAAAGTCGTGGACGTTGGATGGGGATTTGAAAGGCTGCTGTGGTACAGCAGCGGCACGGACAACGCTTACGAAGCGGTATTCCGCACAACGCTGGAAAGGATAAGGAAGAAAACGGGGCTGGAGATGGATGCGAAGCTCTTCAAAAGATTTGCGGGGATTGCCGGAGAGCTAAACATGGAAGATGCCAAGGATGTAAATATGAAGGAGGGTGAACTCCTTAAGCGCGCAGGCATAACCAAAAAGGAGTATGAAAATTCGATAAAGCCTCTTCAGGCGTTTTATGCAACGCTTGATCACACAAGGACGCTGCTGTTTGCAATAACCGACGGTGCTCTGCCATCTAATGTCGGGGGAGGATACAACCTGAGGATAATACTGAGGAGGGCGCTGGACTTCATGGACAGATATGGATTTGGCGTGGAGATTGCTGAAATAGCGGAATACATAGCGATGGACTTGAAGGGATTATACCCTGAACTGGAAAGCAGCATGAAAAGCGGCGAATTTGAGGAGGTGGTGGATACCGAGTCGAAGAGATACAAGAAAAGCAAGGAGAGCTCATTGAGGATTGTAGAGGCCATGATAGCAAAAAACGAAAGGATGGATAGTAATAAGTTCAGAATGCTTTACGAAAGCAACGGAGTGACCCCGGATTTCATGCGCTCGGTGGCTGCAAGCAAGGGAATACATATGGATATTCCTGAAAACCTTTATGAAGACATGATTGTCGGAGACATAGTGAAGAAGGAAAGGCATAAGAAACAGCAGGAACTGCCTAAGGGGCTCCCGGAAACCGAGCAGCTGTACTACAACTCGATAAGCTCGTCTAAATCCAAGGTTCTGTTCTCAGCACGCAATATCGTGGTTCTTGACAAATCGCCATTCTATCCTGAAGGGGGAGGGCAGGCTTCAGACAGAGGAACCATAGAAAACATTAATGTAATTGACGTCCAGAAGCATAATGGCGTCATAGTGCATCTTATGGAAGAGGATATTGACGGGACTGAAGAATTCAAGACAGGGTCCAGGGTAAATGCCGACGTTGATGTTGACAGGAGATGCAGGCTTATTGCGCACCACACTGCAACACACCTGATAAGTGCGGCCTCGCGGGCCATACTGGGAAAACACGCATGGCAGGAAGGCGCAAGGAAGGAACCGGACAAAGCACACATAGACATAGCGCATTTTGAGAGGCTGACAGAGAAGCAGCTTGACGACATAGAGAGCCTGGTCAACAGATGGATCAGGGATGGCATAAAGGTCGAGGCGAGGATCATGGACAGGGGAGAAGCGGAATCCAAATATGGCTTTGAAATATATCAGGGGCACGGGGTACCGGCAAAAAAGATGCGCATTATATTAATCCAATCGGATGACGGCAGATTCATAGACGCAGAGGCATGCGGAGGCTTGCATGCAGTGGGCATGGAGCACGCAATAGGAATGATAAAGATAATCAGTTCCTACAGACTGCACGATGGGATAGACAGGATAGAGTTTGTTGCGGGAGAGGCTGCGCTTGATTATGTGAGGAGCATATCAAAATCGCTTTCGGAGGCTGCGATGAAGGCGAATGCGGATCCTTTCAAGCTTGACGAAAAGATAGGATCGATCCTGGAAGAGAGCAAGGAGCTTAGAAAGCAGATGCAAGAATACAAGGAAGTCGTTTCTGCGCAGATTGCCGGCTCAATGAAAGGCAGCGAAACCGTGGATAAGAAACTCGATGTGCCCAGGGACATGTTGAGGCTCATTGCAACGGAAACGACAAGGCTGAACAATAATGCGATAGTCATGCTGAGGAATGAGTCTGGGGACGTGGTTTGCATCTCTGGGGAAAATTCTAAGGAGGATGCGCTTGAATTCATAAAATCCAGGTCATCAGGCAAAAAATTTGTTGGAGGAGGATCCTCCAAATTCGCAGAAGGCAGACTAGTCTGAAACGTGTTCTCATGAACCTGGTTTATGCAATAATAATATACCCGATACTATTCATACTCCCAGCATATGTGGCGAACGGGGCACCGGTTCTGTTCGGCGGAGGAGCTCCGATAGACTTAAACGGGAAATTCCGTGGCAAACGCATATTCGGAAGCCACAAGACCATAAAGGGGCTTGTGGCAGGAATAGCATCAGGAATACTGATGGGATTTGTAGAATCACTGTTCCCAGGACTCGGTTTTATGCTGGCAGTGGGAATAGCGCAGTCGCTCGGGACGCATGCTGGCGACCTTGTAGGCAGCTTCTCAAAAAGGCAGGCGGGAATCAAAGAAGGAGGGCATAACATCGCAGACCCATACGTTTTCGTGCTTTTTGCCCTTGCATTTTCACTGCCGTTGGGCAATTTTCCGTCGTATTATGGAATACTCTTCATACTGATACTCACCGGGATAATGCACAGGCTTACGAATGTCATTGCGCACGCGCTCAAGGTAAAGGACGTTCCGTGGTAGTAGGATAACACAACGATTGAGGGTACGGCATATCATCCTGCCCACGGATAATGCAAGGCGAAGCACGCATACTTTGATGAAAGAAGGATGTCACAGGGACCAAAGCCAGGGCACAGCATTCATCACTATTATGAATACCACAAAAGCGCTTACCGCAAAAACTATCTTTTTGCTTTTTATGCTGGAATTGAATATTCTCCAACCGTCAAGGCTTGGGATTGGAAGCAGGTTTATTATCGCTACGAAGAAATTGAGCAGAAATGAAAGGCCGAAGAATGTGTACAGAAAATAGGAAATGCCGCCAAGCAATCCGCCGGACAACCTTGAAGACTGCGCTATCTCGACGCCAATCTTGCCCTGTGAATTTGCGGCAAGGACATAGCTTCCTTTGTTTGTGACGACATGTATGCTTGAATAGGGAAGGTCATTTTTAGCCGCGTAGGAGAAATTTGACAAGGTACTGACATTATGGCCATTCCATGATAATATTATGGAGCCTGGGGCGATTACATTGTAAGCCGAATGGTTCATCAGGGTGTATTCCACGAAAACGTAGCTCTGGGAAAAGTGCGGCAAGACGAAATAAAATAGTATAAGCATTGGTATAAACATCGCAATGGAAAGAAGCATGTTTGATGCGACCCCTGCGGCAGATATCCTGTTTTGTATCTTTTTACCAAGTCGGTTTATCTTTTTTTCATCAGGCTCCACAAAAGCGCCTATTGGTATTATGCCAAGCATTAGCACTCCGGTAGACTTCAGCTTTATCTTGGAAATTCTTGCAAGCACGCCGTGGGAAAACTCGTGAACGGTAAGCAGCAGCACCAGAGACAGCACTCCGGCAAAGAAGGGTATCGTTATTCCGGGTATTATTGGCGCGACTCCGGGGATGCTGTTACTTATCGGACCGTAATTTGGGGACGGACCGAATGACGTAACCAATGCTATAAAAAGCGCATAAAGTATGGAAAAGGCATTGTACGCTATGCTGACTATTGCATACAGCGCGAATCCGCCCAAGATGCCTGAGGCGTAAAGGACGAATCCGATCATGTCTGCCCCGGCAGACGGAACTGAGCTTGCGCTGCCGTATATCTTTGTGGTCACTTGCGGTATGCTTATCAACGAGAACGGCAATATTGAAAAGGGCAATACAAAAAAGAGGATGATGAGTATGGACATTATGCCAAGTATGACCTTTTTTTTATTCATGTCCTTTTTGAACATGATTAATGAGAGCAGCCCAAACCCAAAGACAAGCCCCCAATCAGACAGGGCATTGAAGAATCTTGAATGCCTGCGCGCAAGATTATCCATGACATTCAAACCAAGTCTGCTCCTTGCCATGTACGCCCCGGCGAATATCCTTGAAAACCCATTGACCCTTACAAGTATTTCTCCGGATACGACGAGCGCAAGCAGCGCCAAGATTATCCTTAAGGCCAGAACTGCGGCCGAATAGTATAGATACACGACAAGCGCGCCGAAAATGATGAATACCGCTGTTGTATACGTCCAGTTTATCCTTTTTGCATTGCTGCTGATAACCATTCTTTCCACGTGTCGCTTTTCTCAGGAAAAATATAAATAAGGTTGTATGGATATACCTAAGAGGACATCCGAATGCGTGGAAACGGCCATTATGCACGGACATTCAAATATGCAAATATTCGGATTTACAAGAAGGAATAGCCATTAATGTTCTTTTATGTATTTGCAGACCAAGGTGATGTAATATGGAAGAATGCGAAGTATGCGGTAAGGAGGCAAAAAGCCTTTTTCTGGTTGAGATTGAAGGAGCGCAGATGATAGTGTGCACGCGCTGCTCTAAAGGCAAAGCTATTCTTAAGGAATATAAAGAGGAGGAAAAAGCAGTGCAAGCAGGCCAACATGTATCGCAGAGAGAGGAAGACACTGTCATTGAGAATTACGGAAATGCCATAAGGAAAGCAAGGGATAGACTCGGCCTTCCGCTGAAGGTACTTGCAGAGAGGATAAATGAGAAGGAATCCACGCTGGTGAGGATTGAGAAGGCAGAAATGCTTCCGGAGGACAAGATTGCAAGGAAGCTTGAAAAAGCGCTCGGGATACAGCTCGTTGAGAAGCAAGCTGTGGAAGGTAAGCGATACCAGGGGCAAAAATCGGAGTCGTTGACCCTCGGAGATGCTGCAATGCTTGAAGACAAATCTGACGAAGGTAATTGACTTGTCGGTTGAATTAGGAAAACTTATCGCTGGAGTAAAGGAAAAAATAGAGCTTGCAGACATATCGAACAGGATAATAGGCATAGACGCGTACAATACCATATACCAGTTCCTATCCATAATAAGGCAGCCGGACGGAACGCCACTCATGGACGAAAAGGGTAACGTGACAAGCCATCTTTCAGGAATACTCTACAGGACCTTAAACCTTCTTGAAAACAATATCACCCCGGTATTCGTATTTGACGGAATGCCCCCGCTATTGAAGAGAAGGACGCTTGAAGCAAGGGCGATGAAGAGGAACGCAGCCATGATGGAATGGAAATCGGCAAGAGAAGAAGGCCGGACAGAAGAAGCCAGGATGCATGCGATGGCAAGCACAAAGATAAACAGGGAGATCGTGGAAGGTTCAAAGAAGCTGCTTGAATGTATGGGAATACCGTTCATGCAAGCCCCTAGCGAAGGGGAGGCGCAATCAGCGGTGCTGGCTAAAAAAGGGTTGGTATATGCAAGCGCGAGCCAGGATTATGATTCTTTCCTCTTTGGTGCACGGATAGTGATAAGGAATCTTGCAATAAGCGGAAAGAGAAAACTGCCAGGAAAGAATATATACATAAACATAAGCACTGAACGGATATTCCTTAAGGATCTGCTGGATTCGCTGCAAATTGGTCAGGAGCAGCTTGTGCTTCTTGGCATGCTCATGGGCACGGACTTCAACGCAGGAATAAACAAGGTGGGGCCGAAGACGGCCCTGAAGATAGTGAAAGAGAACAAGACTCCCGGGGAGGTGGTGGGCTACATAAAGAGGAAATATGGGGCAGAGTTTGATGCGGATCCTAATGAAGTAATTGAACTTTTCATGAAACCTGACGTTGAAGACGTAAGCGAGGACGCATTCGGTAGGCTGATTTCAAGGTGCAAACCGGATAGCAGTTCCATAATAAGATTCATGTGCGAAGAGCACGGTTTCTCAAAGGAAAGGGTATCGAAGATTGCAGACCGCCTTTGCGAACTGAAGGGACTGAAAGGCCAAAAAGGTATAAATAGTTGGATGTAATCATAATTGTGATATAAATGCAGAAAACAGTAAAAAGGAAGCATAGGAAGGTAGGTAAAAGTTACCGAAAGAGGGCAGCATCGAAACTTAAGAAGGCTGCAAGAGCAAAACTCAAGAGGAATAGGCAGTAACAAAAGAGGCCAGTAATGGCGTATTTGGCACAGTATGCCCCAAATTCAAATATCCTTAAAGTTTACGGGTATGAAAAATTTGAGCTTGCTTATTTTATCTGCAGCCTTTCCGAACTTTTTTCCTAGTCCAGTATTTCCGCGATGCAACGATTCAAGATTATGCAAGGCTTCTTCTGAAAGAAGGAAGTTCTTTCCGGCAAGGATGTCATTGCCGTAGTGCAAAAAGCAGTCTGAATCCGCTGATTCGTTTTTATGCATTCTGCGCGACGACTTGATAGCTTGTATACCCTCTTTGATATTCCTTCTTACAGTGCTTATAATCGCTTTGTCGTACAAAGTTAGCTCTGGATCCCTTATATCCAAGAAGGGCTTGAAATTGCGATTGCTCTTAAACTGGTTTTCCATGCTTATCACAAATAGTTTTGTTGCAAATTCATATAGTTGACTTTTTAGGATTGCGTATGGAATCTGCTTCGCTTATACCTTTAGTGCCGGATCTTTTCAGATATTTAAGCGACATCCTTTTATTGCCAAGCCCATAGGCGATATAGCCTAATTTTAAATAGGTTTCCCTTTCCATGTCATGCGCTCCACCCTTATGATAAAGTCGTGCAGCCTTTTTAAGCGTTGATTTTGCATCTGCAAATCGTTCTGAATGACTTTGAAAGGATTCCGTAAGCATGTCTGCGCGCTCGATGGATTTTATTTTTCTTGAACTCTTGATTTTCTCAACGTTTACTGGAATCGAATCCTCATTTTTGCATTCGTATTTCCTCTTGAAGATCATGCTGTTTGCTATTTTCGTGGAGCCGTATATGAATAATATTTCTGCAGCAGCGGCCATGAAATAGGAAATGCCGTCAAGTCCCGTAACATTGATGAACTGCCCCGTTTTTGCGGGCATTTGACCGTATTTCAATGTCAGCATAATATCGGATAGGGCAACAAAGACGGATGAGGAAATGTACAACAATCCGGAATGCATGTAGTTTACCGACATTTTCCTGTAATTCTTTGGATACTCGGAATTATTATTCGGAAAAACAAAGTCCATAAAGCGTTTGTTCTTCTCATTATTAGAGAGTTGCATGTTGGCACCATAATTCAATAGATTTCGGATGTGCCTTTCAGTCCCTTTTAAGGCTTTTTATCGCGTTGCCGATCATATTGACCATAATTGAAGCCTCTTTCTCGAAGTTGCTTCTTGAGATTAGATATGCCTCTGGCTGCAGACTCGGTATTTTGAGCACGTCATCAAGAGCATATGCCTTCGCCTGCTCGGACATTATCCCTACATATCTAATATTCTTTGACAGGAAATACCTTATACCTGAATTAGTGTCCTCGGATTCTGCACTCTCGAACAGCTGATTTACTGCCGCATCTATTGTATTAATCTTTTCGCTAAATCCTGAAAATGTCGTAAAACTTGCATTCTTGAATAGCCCGTCTTTATATATGCCATTTATGTCCTTTGCGTTATATCCGACTGCAACAAAATGCATTTCGAAAACGTCCGTAGGTACGGCATAAAAATACTTTGCGCCATAGCCTGAGATGCTCTCCACTACTGCGACAGTCGCTTTGGTCTCTCCAAAAAGCCCCTTAAATGTGGATATTGGACAGAATTCGGACGTCCCTCTCTGCAGTTTAGATAACACATCGCTACGTTCCCTAAAATACACATTTGCGCTATCAGTTCTTCCGAGGAAGCCTGCAAACTCAATATTGTATTTTGCATTGTTGGTGCTTTTTGACATAATCATTCAATCACAATTATACTTTTCTTTAACAGATATATATAGTTTACTAAAAAGTTAAAAATAACAGTAAAATATGTTATTTTGTGCAGTTATATAAATTGTGCAGCCCGACATGAAATAAAGAAATCCGTGCCAATTTGTTGCATTGTGGATAAGATCCGGTTTGCTAAGAATGGAGTTTAAATTGAGATGCGTTGTTCTGCACTTACATTCTTTATTGCCCGTGGGCAGGATATGAGCCGCATTTGATGTCGGATATTGCAGCTCTGTTTTTGATGCGGCCGTAGATCTTTCTATATGGATTTATAAGCATGGAGGTAATATAGTAAAGCATGGAAAAAATTAATAAGGAAGTAAAATCGGGCAGACGGACCGATGATCAGGATTTTAAGAATCTGAAGAGGGAAAATTACATGGTAGAAGATAGGGCATTTGCACTTGTAAGGAAAGGTACAGCTTTTGAAATTGATTCTCTCATAAAAGACCACCACTATGCACTGAAATACAGGTTTCCTAGAGAAGGCGGATGGACCATAGCACATGAAATAGCACAATATGGAACCGAAAATCAGAGGTCGCTTTTAAAGTCAGATGCGGATATAATCAGCCTAAAAACAGACTCCGGTATTAGCGTGGGACGCATAATAGAAACGTTTGAACATATAATCATATGAAGACTGATTAAGGATTTCTGATTTCATGCGGCGGATTACCAGGCGCGTCAGGCACTGAAATTTCAGGTGTAGTATTTCTGCCTTGCATCTTTCTTTGAAGCTTGAGTCATTTCAATTCTTCTACGGCAGTTTTTATCGCTTTGTAGTCAGGTTCAATTGTGGGGTCATCAGATACCCATTTGTATCGTACTATTCCATTATTGTCTGATATGAATATGGATCTCTTTGCTGCAGTATAACCATCAAGTTTTGCAAAATCCTTAAGTTCTATTCCAAATGCCTTAACTGCACTTCTATCGTAGTCGCTGAGTATTGTGAAATTTAAGTTATTGTGCTCTTTGAACGCTTTGTTTGAGAATGGCCCATCTACGCTTACAGCAAAGATATTTGCACCCAGAGAATCAAGCTGTGACATATCGTCCCTGAACCTGCACATCTCCTTTGTACATACTGAAGTGAATGCACCAGGAAAGAACGCAATTACCGTAATTCCGTTCTTTACAGCTTCGCTTACATCAACCTTCTTGAGCTCAGTGTCTACAAGCACCATGCCAGGAACCTTCTCTCCTATTTCTACCATAATAATCATCGCTTATTAATTATGAATTTCTGGTATATTAATGCCGCTGCTATCCCACCTATTATTGGACCAATCACATACACATACCAGTTTGTGAAATTCAGCAGAACTATCTCAGGCCCTAGTGCTCTTGCAGGATTTGCAGCTGCACCGGTAAGCGGTCCTGCAACCAGTATGTCAGCCATGAGCGCAAGGCCAACGCCAAATCCGCCTATGTGCGGAGCTCTTTTATCGACTACAGTGCCAAAGACCGCCATAACCAGTATGAACGTTATTATTGCCTCAAGAGCAATTGCCTGATAAACATTTACTCCGGTTGACACAGTAAGAAGGCCCCAATCAGAGCCTGCAGCTATGTATGATGGTATTGAAAAGAGCAGCGCAGCACCTATGACAGCGCCTATTATCTGCGCAATTATGTAGTTTGCCGCTTCGCTGGCCTTTATTCTCTTTGTAACGAGCATTGCGATTGTAACTGCCGGATTTATGTGGCCGCCCGATATGCCCATTGCCATTGTGACTGCTATTGAAAGCGCAATACCATGTGCAAGGGCTATTGCAAGCAACTGAGTAGAACCGCCCAGAAAGTAGCTGGATATTATTATTGAGCCGCCTCCAAGAAACACAAGAAGGAATGTACCTATTCCTTCTGCAAACATCTTTTGAACAAGCGTTGATTTTTCTGGCATGACAATCAGATAACTTATTACAATTTAAGTTTTATAAACTTAGTGCAGGATTGCTATCTCGTCTTTAATGACAGTTTCATCTTTTGGCAAATATGTGCATCAGTTTTGATCTTATGATATATATTACAAGCACAAATATTACAATAGCCATGAAAATTGTTGTTATGTCTGATGAGGATATAGGCTTTGGTGCGGATGAAAGCACCGCTATCAGACCCGCAGATGCTGAAGGCACCTCAACAGTGCATGTGGAAGGATTCACGGTATAATTAGCCAGCTTCTGCCATGTGCCGTCCACGAACATGTAAGGAGCCACGGAGTTCGATGGGAGGCTGCACGGATAGCTCACATTGACGTCTATGCGGGAGAGCTGCGAATTCGATGATATGTTGAGCAC
>JAJZLN010000028.1 GCA_021803425.1 Microcaldota archaeon
CTGCCGACGCCCTTCTGCCAGCCAAATACCAAATCTCCTTTTCCTGTAAATTTTTGGTATGTTATCTTGCCAATAAAGCACACTACTTTAGGCTTAGTCTTCAATATTATGCCAATTATGCGCTTCCTTCCTGCATCTTCTTCTCCCTTCCTCAATTCAGATACGCTACGCGATGGCCTGTTTATTATATTAACAAAATTAAGCCCATATTTCTTCATGAATCTTCTTTCATAAATTCTGCGGAGTCCATCATCGCGCCTTAGCTCCTCCATCTGCTCGTTTATAATTCCTGACTGATTCAGCAGATACCAGAAGGTTTTATTGTTGGAAAATGGCACTCCACGCTTATAGGATCCATAATGCGGATTTATGCCAACAAACAATATCGTTGGGTTTTTTGAGACCTTATACTTTATCATGATTTTAATGTTTATTATAAGCTATAATAATGTGCATCAGCCTGTGGAAATTTTTAAATATTCACATAAATCTCCCGATAGGTTTTAATATATGATTCATGATTCATATATCATGGAAAAAATCACGGGGAAACGCTCTGCCATATTGGAAGTAATTGGAAACAAGGTATATCTATCGATTTTTATTCTGCTGTTTTTAGCCTCTTTTATTGCATATGTATATGTACTGTCTAGTTCCGCGTTAAATCTGTCTCCAGAAAAGATCATATTTAATCTTGATATCGAGGCAATTTCAATATCTCTAATCATCAGCCTTTTGATATCCATTTCAATTACGCTGAATATATTTTCGTTTGCCAACGGAATAAATTCAAATACAAAATTTAGCTTAGGTTCGATAATTGGAGGCATAGTGCCTTTCTTCATTTGCTGCAGTTCACTAATTCCTAGCTTGCTTGCGCTATTTGGTGCTTCTGCATCTGCTATAATATTTACTACAGGCAAAATTCAAGGCCCATTTGCAACATACGAGACACTTTTTATTTCAGCTTCAATTGTATTGCTCATATTTAGCATATATCTTGCCTCGCGCAGCATATCAGGATATTGCAAAAGCAACAAAGTAGATTGCCGTATAGTTGATGAAAATGAAAAATAGAAAATTATTTGCAATTGTAGCAATAGCGTTACTGGCATTTATAATTGCCATATTCATATTGCATTCAAATGAAGGCGGCT
Organism: Microcaldota archaeon; assembly: GCA_021803425.1. Taxonomy (GTDB): domain Archaea; phylum Micrarchaeota; class Micrarchaeia; order Micrarchaeales; family CABMGC01; genus JAJZNA01. The sequence continues at coordinate 1,158 of JAJZLN010000028.1, forward strand.
CGTCATCCAAATTCATAAATCTTAGTATTGGAATGCCTGCGCCAAACTATGGCTTCTTCTCTTCAAATGGCTCATCAGAAAACATATCCCAATACAGAGGACATGAGATACTCCTTTGGTTTGTAGCTACATGGTGCCCTAGCTGTGCGCAGGGCAATCAAGTGATAAACAGCAATTACCTATTTTTTAAACAGCACCATGTAAAGATAATTGAATTTGAATTGTATAAGGACCTTGGGTATAGCGGCCCTCCAATCCAGGGCTTCGTTAACTCATATGCTCCGGCAGCATATGCAAATGCAACAGTAATGCCTGCTTATGCCGGATACAATATGACTGAAGAATATGATCCGCAGGGATACCTGGATATATATTACCTTATTTCTAAAAACGGCACAATATTATATATAAACGGGTCCCCATCAGTAACTATTGGTGATCTTGAGTCTGCTATAAATTCTTCATTGTGATGGTTTTATGGAAAAATTAGAATTCAAAGCTTTCTTTTATGCAATAGGTGATTACAGCAGGTTTAGCATACTCTCCTCTCTTTCGAAAAGAGGCCTGAATGTCAGTGAAATAGCGCTTGAAACAGGAATTGAGCAAAGCAATGTTTCACACCATATGAAATGTCTTTTGAATTGCGGATTTGTCAGAGTCATGAGGAATGGAAAGGAGCACGTCTACAGCATAAATTCTGAAATAATACCAATAATAACAAGCATAATAAGGCACATAGAGAAGTACAAGAAGGAAATTATATCCTGCGATATTGCAGATATGAATTATATTTCAAGGATGATTAAATAGAAGAGTTTGAATATGCAATACTGGGTCAAGGGTCTGCAGCTTTTTCAGCTGCAATAAAAGCCAATAGCCTCGGAGTCAAGACTGCGATGATAGGCAATAATGCCACTGCAGGAACTATATTGGGTGGTACCTGCCTCAATGTTGGATGCGTACCAAGCAAGAGGCTCATAACGGTAAGCACATTTATAGAAGAACTTGAAAAGAGAAGGTTTTCAGGCGTAAATTATGGAGACATAAAGTTTGATTATGCTAGGATAGTAGAAGAGAAGGATGCAATGGTCAACGAGCTCAGGTCAGAAAAATATGAAAATGTGTTAAGATCGCTGGAAAATGTAACATACATAAACGGGACTGGATCGTTTGTAGATAGAAATACGCTGAAGGCAGGCAAAAGAGAGATAAAAGCGAAGAATATACTGATAGCCACTGGAGCAAAAGCTGCAGTTCCACAGGTAAAAGGCATTGATAAAATAAATTACATTACAAATGAGGAAGCATTGTCACTAAAAGAGCTCCCAAATTCGCTTATAGTAGTTGGCGGAAGGGCCATTGGCCTGGAGTTTGCCCAGCTGTTTGCAAGATTAGGCGTGGACGTAACCTTGCTGCAGAGGAGCGGAAGCATAATACCTAACTGGGAACCGGAGATACGCGCCTATCTTACTAATTATATGAAGGAAAGCGGGGTAAAAATAGTTACAAATTCAGAATTAATTGAAGTTAGCGGCAACAAGGGGGCAAAGAGCATAAGGGCAAGGGTTGATGGCAAGGAACGCGTATTTGATGCAGAAGAAATTCTTTTTGCAACAGGAAGAGTTGCAAATATAGAAAATCTAAGTCTTGATGCAGCAGGAGTCATTCTAAATGAAAGAAGATTCATAAAAGTAGAAAAGAATCTCAGGACGACAGCTCAAAACATATTTGCAGCTGGAGACGTAACTGGAGAGCCTATGCTAGAAACACTTGCTGCAAAGGAAGGCAACATTGCAACCTCAAACATTTTTGAAAATGCAAATAAGGAAGTAAATATCAATGAAGTCCCAAGCGCCATATTTACGTATCCAGAGGCTGCCATGGTTGGGCTTACGGAAGAGCAGTTGATAAAAAATGGCGCAGAATGCAGCTGCAGCGCAGTAGAGTTCAGTATTGTCGCAAAATCAAGGATAATAGGCGATTCAAGAGGAGTTGCAAAGATAGTTATAGACCGCAGCAATAAAAAAATCGTCGGAGTTCATCTCCTTGCGCCACACGCAGCAGATCTTATCCATGAAGGAGTATTGGCAGTCAAGTTTGGTTTGACGATAGACGATCTGATAGATACAGTGCACGTATTCCCGACTCTCAGCGAGGGAATAAAGCTTGCAGCCCAATCTTTTTACAGCGATGTAAAGAATCTAAGCTGCTGCACAGAGTAGCATAGTTATAAAATAAAAAGCTGTTCTAATAGATACTATGGACATCAAAATCCATAAGCTTGAATATTTCAAAAAATGGCTGATATTGGGAATATTCATAGGAATTGCCGCAGGCGTAGGCGCTCTCATATTCTACTATGCAATAATATATTTCCAGGGCCTGTTTTTAGGCAGAATAGCCGGCACACAACTTCCATCTCCTGTAGGCGAGGGTAATATACCATACGTTCCTGGCAACTATATCCTGATTCCAGTCTCAATACTTGTAGGAGGTCTGCTTTCAGGGCTTATAGTCTATAAGTTTGCACCAGAGGCTGAGGGCCACGGAACTGATGCAATGATAGATTCATTTCACAATAAGAAAGGAAAAATACGAAGCAGAGTTCCTATAATAAAAACTATTGCATCTGCAATAACCATCGGCTCCGGAGGCAGCGCCGGGAGGGAAGGCCCAACTGCGCAGATAACTGCTGGAATAGGATCTTTTCTGTCCAACATATTCAGACTTGATGACAATGAAAGAAGGATCGCAGTACTTGTTGGAACCGGAGCAGGAATCGGGACGATATTCAAGGCGCCTATAGGTGGCGCATTGCTCGCTATCGAAGTTCCATACAAGCGTGATTTTGAAACCAGTGCCCTATTTCCTGCAATAGTTGCAAGTGCAATAGGCTACTCTATATTCGGTTCTATAGTTGGCTTTCAGCCAATATTCGGCTACTATTTAAGTTCATTTAATCCTCTTAATCTTCCCTTCTATGCAGTATTGGGAATAGCCTGCGGAATTTTCGCAATTTTTTACGTTAACATATTTTACTACATAAGGAGATTATTCAAGTCCCTCAAGTTCAGCAATTATGTAAAACCCATGATCGGCGCGTTATTTGTTGGGTTTATAGCCTTGATTTTTCCAGAAGTAATGGGCGTAGGATATGGATGGGTGCAAATCTTATACAATGGCAATCTCAATTCATTGCCAACATTCGGGCTTCCATTACTTGCAATATTGCTTTTATTGCCATTTGCAAAAATATTAGCAACTTCTTTTTCAATAGGCTCAGGAGGCAGCGGAGGCGTATTTGCACCAGGGATATTCATAGGTGCATCAGTAGGATTGCTATTCGGCATCTTGTTTAATCACATAAGCCCATCTATTGCAGTATCAGTTGCACCGTTTGTTATAATCGGCTCCCTGGCTTTTATGGGTGCAGCAGGCAAGATACCTATATCTGTATTACTCATGGTTACCGAGATGACTGGAAGCTTGCAGCTGCTTCCTGCTGCCATGATCGCAGTAGCGCTGTCGTATCTATTCTCTGGAAATCATACAATATACGGGTCACAAGTTCCTACAAGGAGCGATTCTCCTGCTCACTATGGCGAATACAACAAACCGATACTTGCCAACATGATTATAGGCAATCTTCCACTTGTTGACCTTTCTATATCTCAAGATAGCAAGGTACCAGAAGCAAGGAAACTCATAAAGACAAACAGGGTTTCAGAACTTCCGGTAATATCAACAAATGGGGATGTAAGAAGAGTGGTAGGCATGGTGTCCTCGTACGATCTACATATGGCTAAATCTTCTACAATAAAGCCCATCAAGAAAACCAGCATAGATTGTATAAAGAAGGAAGCAAGTGCAAGATCAGCATTAAAATTTATGGCAAATAACAGTATTACTTGGGCTCCTGTCATATCCGGCAATAATTATATAGGATGCATTACACTGAATACCATAAATAACGAATATAACAAAAGATTAAAAGAATCAAATTCTAGTCTTTAGTCATATTTATAAAATTGGCAATCTAATTTAATTGGTCATTATGAAGTTTACTAAAATAATTGCAGTTTTATTAATTATTGCAATATTCGCAATACTAATTCTTGGATACAAATCAGTAACTGCAAAAAATAGCCAACATGTTCCTGCAATCCAAACAACAACAATCCAAATAAAATCTAATCCTGCACGCAACGTTATTTTTGGAGTAGCTGCGACAACTAATGCAAGTGCATTGAAATATTCAATATCCTCAGGAATAGACTATTTCAGAACCGATATAGGCAACAACAGAAACCAAGAAAGGCTGATACAAAATGTCACTTCTGCCGGAGGGCATTATGTTGGTATATTGGATTATGTTACTGTAGGTGCTTCCCCTTCTCCTAACGGCTGTTTTTCAGGCTGCAATTGGACTCTGGGCGACTGGAATGCATCTGTGGAAAATGCTGTTGAATCTTACCCTGAAATCCATGTATGGGAGATATGGAATGAGCCTCAGTTCACTGAATGGCAGAGCGGTTTCCTAAATGGTAGCGTGTATAACTATTACCTAATGCTTAAAAGCGCATACAAAATAATCAAGGCGCACAATTCATCAGATATTGTTTTATGCCTTGGCGGAGACAATGTTTATGGAAGCGGAGGATATCCAAGTTATTCTGATTATGTATGGGCGCAGCAACTCTGGAATTATGGCGCAGCTAATTACTGCGATGCAATATCGCTTCATATTTATACGTCATTCACATACCTTATGACTAACAATGCCTATAATTCCAACCAAACCCTTGGAAACATCCTTAACGATACGCTTTCAGCCTACGAAAACATGACCGGAAAGCCAATCTGGATAACTGAAATAGGCATTCCTTCAAACAATGGCACTGGCACTCCTGTATACTTAAACGATTCGACCCAAAAGCAGTCATTATTCCTTAATCAGACTTACTCGCTGCTGCTGTCCAAACCGTATGTGAAGGGGATATTCTGGTTTAATCTTGTGGGATATGTGCATCCCCCATATGAAATAGACTTCGGGCTTCTTAATGCAACCACTCTTAAGCCAAAGCCTTCCTTCTATGATCTTGTAAGATTTGTCACTGAGTATAAGTAAGTGCAGCGGCAATTCTTAAATCAAATCTTGAATCTTCTCAGCAAAAGAGAATTAGATACTACTGTTACAGAACTGAATGCCATTGCAAATGCGGCAAGCATTGGCAATACCCCATATATGCTTACTGTAAAGAACGGTATAAGCGCACCTGCAGCTATCGGTATAAGTATTATGTTGTAGCCAAATGCCCAGAATAAATTCTGCCTTATCTTACTCATCGTCTTTTTTCCGAGCTTCAACGCAATAAATGCATCAAAAACACTGTTTTTTACAAGGACAATGCTGCCTGACTGCATTGCTATGTCTGTTCCAGAGCCGATTGCTATTCCAACATCTGCTTTTGTGAGAGCAGGAGCATCATTCATTCCGTCTCCAATCATCGCCACGACCTTGCCTTCTTTCTGCAGCTGTTTTATTTTATTCATCTTATCTATCGGTTTTGCATTTGAAATCACATTTTTTATTCCCAATTTATTTGCAACAGAATTTGCAACGCTTTCATTATCGCCTGTTATAAGCCAGACATCGTATCCTTCCTTTCTAAACGCATCTACCGCTTTCTTGCTATCTTTCTTTAGTGTATCGGATAAGGCTATCAGCCCTATTATCCTATTGTTTATGCCTATTACTACTGCAGTTTTGCCATCCCCTTCAAGCTCAATAAGCCTGCTTTCAATTTGCGTAAGTTGTTTTCTATCAAATAAGCTCCTGTTACCAACCATTATCTTATTGCCATTTCTATCAACTGCAATCACTCCGCTGCCCTGCGCATAAGCAAAGCTTTTCGGAGAACCGATTCTAACCTTCAATTCTTTTGCCTTTTTAATTATGGCATTGGCTATTATATGTTCAGAGTTTGTCTCAGCCACAGCCGCAAACTTTACTATATCTCTCTTACTGTAGCCAGAAACAGATATTATATCTGTTACTTCGGGCCTTCCATTTGTAACCGTTCCAGTCTTATCAAGCAATATTGAATCTACTTTGCTCGCCTTCTGAAAATCGTCCCCGCTCTTAATCAATATGCCTTCCTTTGCAGCTCTTTCAGATGCAACTAGAAGGGCTGCAGGAGTCGCTATTCCAAGTGCACAAGGGCAGGCTATTATCAGAACACTAACAAATATGAGTATGGATATGTTTGTTTCAACTCCTCCAATGAAATGCCAGGCAAGCGAAGATATAATTCCAATGAACACCACTATAGGCACAAAAAAAGATGCAATCCTGTCGGCTAATCTCTGCACTGGGACTTTGCTTGAAGCTGTATCTTGAACTATCTTTGTAATCTGTGCCAACGCGGTATCCTGCCCTATCTTATTTGCTTTAATCCTAAGCGATCCTGTCAGATTTGTAGTCCCTCCTATGACTATGTCCCCTTTTTTCTTAGTTAATGGAATGCTTTCTCCTGTAATCATAGATTCGTCAACAGAGCTTCTTCCCATGATAACTTCTGAATCTGTCGGTATTTTTTCTCCTGGCTTTACCAGAAGTATATCCCCTTTTCTAATCTGTTCTATATCTGTATCAACAATTTTATTTCCTAAAATTCGATGTGCGATTTTAGGCTGTAATGCAATCAATAATGACACTGCGTTAGATGCTTTGGCCTCTGCAAGTCTTTGCATGTAAGTTCCGGTAAGTATGAGAGAAATTATTATTGTAGAGGTATCAAAATATATCCCACCAGGAAATATGGATGGAAACAAGGCAACCATTGCGCTGTAAGACCATGCTGCGCTAGTACCTATGGCTATCAGAGTATCCATGTTTGCCGATCTGTTCTTTATTGCATCAACTAAGCCCGCATAAAACCTCCTCCCACTGTAGAATTGGACTACGGTTGCCAGCACAAGCATTATATAAACGCTAAAATCCAATGATACTGTATAAGTCAATATGGCTACAACTACCGTAAGCGGCCACGAAACAAGCAATGCGGTTTTCAGCTCCCTAATCTCCCTTTCCGGTTTTTCGAACTGCAGTTTGCAGCTGGTGCTGCAAAAGTAATATTTTTCATTTCCGTGCATGCTTGTAATAGTGGAGCTGCTCTCATCCACCTGCATTCCGCATATAGGATCCGTTGCCATAATGCAAATTCTGCATTTACAATTAAATAACCTCCTTTATTCGCGTTGAATTATTTTTCTAGCATTAAATCTTGGCAGTCTTGATATTCTGCCACCGTAATGTGTTCTAAATCCATAATAGTAAATCCTTTATGCGGTTTTATAAATTAAGTGACAAAATGTTAAATGCCTACTTACTAATTTTTCTTTAGCAATAAGATTATCCGCAAGGCATTAATAGATTAAAGAAATATTTTAAGCATTAACTTTAATTTAGAGCTTATATTTTGATAATGGCTGGATATGTATGGAAATAATATTGACACTTTTAGTATTACTCTCATCTGGATGTACAAACATTATTGCTTGATGATATTTAACATCAAACACAGTTATTCTCAGTTGCTTACTATCTCAGATATCCCTGATACTCTTTTATATACCTTCTAAAGAACCACGCTACAAATATAGGATCAATTTTCTTGGTCTGTGCCCTTTCCAAGGCATTATAATATCCTATCCTATTCTTGTGAGATATATTGAGCATCGGATAACCGAACCTGTTTAAGATAAAGTTCATAATGAGTCTTGATAATCTTCCATTTCCGTCTATAAATGGGTGTACTGTAACAAATTTTAAGTGTGCTAGTGCAGCTAATTCAACCGGGTGCATTTTCATCCTATTTTTATTGTACCAACTAAAGAAATCCTCGAGTAGCGGCATGACTTCTACAGGACTTGGAGGTATAAATTTGCTATCATATATCCAAACCTGCCTCGTTCGTATTTTTCCAGCTATATCCTTCTTTGTATTTTCAAAAAGGACATGGTGCCATTCCAAGATGAGTTGCAGAGTCAGACCGTTTTTATATTTCAACATATTATAAAAGATATCCGAATGCGCCTCCGCTTCTTTAGCATCTCTCGAAGGTTTATTTGAAGGTGTCACTCCGTGCTGCAGTAAATTAGCGGTTTCTTTTAGGGTTAGTGTAGATCCTTCTATTTTTTGGGTATCATAAGTAAACTTAATCATAAATCCCTCAATCTCTTTATCTTTTTCAGAAGGAGTTGCAGAATCAATATCTTTTTTATATGCTGCCTTTATCTTATCCAATGATAAATACCACTTCTGTGTGTAAACCTGTTTAAGAAAATCGCTCTTTATTTTATCTAAATTCTTAGGTATACTGCTCCCCAAATATTTCTCCTTTTTAATGACATTTCCATTAAGCCTGAAGGAGTGCTCAATATAATAGTACTTTTTATCCCCGTATTTCCGTTCCCTTATATTTACCATAGTAATACTTACCCCTACACATTTATAAATATTAGTATTTCTGTCAAACTGTAGGGGCAGATGCCTAGAAAGTTATGTGATTTGCATCCAACTTCCTAGTAAAGCAAAAATGGACTCGGCGGGATTCGCACCCGCGGCCTTTTCGTTGCGAACGAAACGCGCTACTACTGCGCTACGAGCCCGATTATGAGTAAAAGGATGATTTACTATATTTATACTTTGCTATCATTAATCTAATCAATGGAAAAGACAAGCTCAGAAATCAAAGAGAGGATATTTGCAAAAGTCCTTGAAGAGATAAAGCCTAGTGAGCTTGAAATAAGGCAGACTACAGCAAATGTAAACAGGCTAATGGGTGCAATAAAGAGTGTTGTGCCGAGGTCTGTTGAAGTCATGGTTGTTGGATCTATAGCAAGAGGAACTTTTCTGAAAGGAGATTCGGATGTAGATATATTCATGCTATTTGACAAATCAATGAAGAGAGATAAGATAGTAAAACTTGGATTGGAATACGGAAAGAAGGTTGCAAAGAAGGAGAAAGGAAGATTTGAGATAAGGTATGCAGAGCATCCTTATGTAAGGCTCTTCATAGAGTCTATAGGCATGCGGGCAGATCTTGTTCCGGCATTAAAGATAGATAATATAGCAAACATGGAAACTACTGTTGACAGAACCCCGATGCATACCGAATTCATAAATGCAAATCTTAGCAGCAGGCAAAGGGATAATGTAAGGCTGCTAAAGTATCTTCTCAAGGCGCACGGCATATATGGTGCCGAAGTAAAAACCGAAGGTTTCTCGGGATATTTGTGTGAACTCCTTATTCATCATTACGGGTCGCTGCAAAATCTCCTCAAATCTGCATCAAGATTTAAGCTCCCTCTAATAATAGAACCAAAAACAAAGAAAGAGCTTTCTGAATCCAGTCTTATTAATAAATTCAATTCTAATTTCATTGTTATAGATCCTGTCGATTCGAATAGGAATGTTGCTGCAGGTGTGTCTATCACTTCACTTGCAAGATTGGTGCTTGTTGCAAGGGAATTTGAGCGAAAGCCTGATATTAAATTATTTTACGGAAAAGGATTTTCAAAATCAGAATCCGATAGTGCTATAAGTAAACTGTTCATGCCTTCAGGCCTCGATATTTTTATCATCTTGTGCAATATGCCTAAAAAAAGCGAGGATGTTATATATCCTCAATTAAGGAGGATGAATCTTCAGATAAGAAATCATATACAGAAGAATGGTTTTACAGTGTATCTTGCAACTCAATTGATATCCAAGGAGAAAGGACTTATGGTGTTTGTGGCACCTAAACAAATCCTTGGTTCAAAGCTAATAAAAGGTCCCGACGTATTTATAGCTAATGCATCCAGCAGCTTCATAAAAAAACATAGAAATGCAATAGGGTTCACTATAAGTGATTCTACAATATATGCACTTGAAAATACAAAATATAAATCAATAAATGATGTGTTACAAGCCCTTCCAGCAAGCATGCTCAAGCACAATGATGTAGACCTCTCAAAGTCAAAGCTCATAATCAACGAGATGCCGAAGGAGCATTCTGAAGCAGTGTATTCGGAAATTATCAAGAAACTTTCAATATGATTGGTGCAGAGCGACTGATGCATATCTCTTCTTTATTTTCTTCTGCTTCGGTGTCTTTATAAAGTGATTCAATTCATCAAGAAGCTCTATTTGTTTTAAGGGTTTTTGCCTACCTTCAAGTATACCAATAATGTTTTCAACTGCATTATCTCCTCCAATTATTTCGTATACCTTTTCATAGTTTTTTTCCGCATTTATGCCGCAATAGTCTACTGCTTCTGCTACTATATTATTATTTATTTTGGATTCTTTGTAGTGCCTTGCAATCATGCGTTTTTGGAGCTTTCTAAGATGCTCTCTTATTACTATTGCTGTTGCGCCTTTTATTCTGATGTCGCATAGAAGATGCCCTTCAATGATCACTGTATCTGCTGCACTTTTCCTTGCCTTCCTTTCAAGCTCATTGCGTAATCTTTCCATATCCGCTACAAGCTCTCCGTCTTTAGTGCGGTATTTGTACAATCCAAATTCTTTTATCAAAGAATTAGACCTTAGCAGCTCAGAGTTATTCAGCTTCCTGCAAAGTTTTTCTGCTATGGTGGTTTTTCCAGTCCCAGGGGTGCCTGTTATTATAATAATCCTTTTCATACAGCAAGACCATTACTCCTCTTCTTTCTTAGGCAGCGTATTCTCAAATGAGTCAATATAGTTGTTTATGATATCTCTCGCATTTTCAATGGCTATTATTGGATTTTCAGGCATTTTGAATGATAATATAATGTCTTTTTTTCCCGAGAATAGCCATATTCCAATCATGTACTTCCTGTATGTCGCGGAGATGTTGAATATGTAATCCGATGTATTTATCAGCTTCGTTACCAGCGCATCTATCTGGCTGTCCGCTTTGTCTATGAATATGGTTTCAGGCTGCGCAGATCCGAAAGTTATGTCAAGTGGTTTTATGAAAGGCACCCTTGCTATAGATGATTTGCTAGTTATTGATTGGTTTATCTGATTGTAAGCCGAATCAATGGCCTCAAGTTGCTTTTCCATTTCCTCTTCTTCATCAGCAAACAATGCCTCGAGTCCTGAAAAGTAGTCCTCAGCTGTCTTTCTTATCCCATTTAACTTGTCTGCAATACCCTCTTCATTTAGGTATACTTGCGGGGTGAGCAGCAGCTTCCTTATGCTTATCTTGTAACTGTCATTTATTAAGGGCTCAAGTTCGTCTACAAATGCGTCTGTCTGTGCATCCCAAGGAGCTTCAGCTTCTTCAGCCATAAAATCAATAATATTAATGCACGATTGCTATATATTAAGCTTTTGCGATGACCACAAATATAATAGATTAGCCTTCATAATAAAAGCATGGAATCAGATAAATTAGATCTTGATTTTGCATACAAATATCCTTTTTCCAGCGAAGCAAAAGAGGTAATATCCAAAGAGCATGGGCCTCTCAATGAATCCTTAATAAAGATGGGAAAAACAAGGCTTGAAGAGGACCTCAATGCAAATGACATAAAATTCAGCCATACCACAATAAATGACATAAAACGCACGTACGTCTTAAGCTATGTCTATTCAAGGATGCTCATAAGTGCCATAAACAAACCGCTATTTCTTGAAAAATATGTAAGGGCCGAAGCAAGGCGTTCTCGCGGAGCGTTGGAGGGTGACTCCCTTCCAAATATCATAAAGCTCCTTTCAGAACTTAACATAAACGTCAGCTATTCAGAAGGGAGATTCGTAATCCCTCTGCCAAAATATTTGATGGTGTCGTCGCATATTCCGGAACTTGGGTTGTCAAGGCAGGAACTTGAGAAAGGATTGGTATATCTTGATAAAGGCAGGATTCTTGCATTTTCAGAGAGTGCAATAGCTCATGATATCCGTAAAAAACTCCCGATATCCCTCAGTGAGCTTCCTAAAGGCATTATAGATGAATCAAAGACCGTCAAGCTTCCGAAGCTGAGCCTGAACATTGAGATAAAAGAGGGAAGTTACAGATGGATAGAAAAAATCCTATCCAATCCGATAGAAGATGTAAGGCATAGGACAGTAAATTTGATTCTTGCCCCCTATCTTACAAACATAAAAGGGATGTCTGAAGATGATGCTGCCGGGATAATATTGGCATACATAGAAAAGTGCAAGGAGCTAAATCCTGATACAAAAGTCAATTCGTCGTATGTGAAATATCAGTGTAGGTATGCC
>JAJZLN010000018.1 GCA_021803425.1 Microcaldota archaeon
GCAGAAGCTAGCTAATTATACCGTGAATCCTTCCACATGCACTGTTGAGGTGCCTTCAGCATCTGCGGGTCTGATAGCGGTGCTTTCATCCGCATCAAAACCTATGCCACTCTCGACTGTTATTATAGTAATATTAATTTTGGTTGTGTTTGCTTTTATAGTATACTTCCTCAAACAGAAGTTGGCAGCTGCCAAGCGTTCTTGATTTAAGACAGCAGAAATCATTGCGTTGTTGTTAAGTATCGACATTGACCATCAAATGCAAACAATTTAAAATATATTTCGCATTTGCTTATTATGAAGCCTTCAAATTTTGTACTGAAGTGCAGTTCATGCGGGAAAGAGGCCATGCCTGGTTCTTTCAGGTGCAAGATATGTAATTCGATATTGGAAGTAAAGATGGACTATGGCAACATAATTCTGCCTAAAAATTTCAAAAAGCAGCATATAAGTACAAAGAAGTACCTTGATCTATTTCCTATAAGAAGCATTCACGTAGGTGGCAAGGAAGGCCATACGCCTATTGTTCATAGAAGAATAAAAGGGCTTAATTTGGCATTTAAGCTTGAAACGGGGAATCCTACGCATTCATTCAAAGATAGGGGTTCTGTGATTGAGATAAACAAGGCAATTGAGCTGGGATTTGACAAGGCATGCTGCGCATCCACGGGAAACATGGGCATATCTATAGCATACTATTCAAAGCTTGCTGGTATAGATGCAACTGTATTCATAAGCAACAATGCAGACAAAAAGAAGATAGGGATGATAAAACAGCACGGAGCTGAGGTAATAAAGGTTGATGGAGATTTCAACAAGGCGCTAGATTCTGCTGAGGGTTTTGCAAGGAAAAGCGGAGCGTTTGTATGCGGGGATTACCATTACAGAAAAGAAGGACAGAAGAGCCTAATATACGAAATAATAGAGCAGTTTAGATATTCTGTCCCAGATTATGTGTTCCTGCCTGTTGGAAATGCAACACTTCTTGCTGCAATGTACAAAGGACTTATAGAATTCAGGAGATTTTCGCTTATTAAAAAATTCCCTAAGCTTGTCGCAATCCAATCTGAGAAGTGCAGTCCCCTTGTCAACGCCTTTAATTCCGGAAGAAAAATAGTGCATCTGAATCCCAGAACCATAGCAGATGCGATAGCAGTTGGCTATCCTACATTCGGGTTTGAAGGCATCGAAGCCATAAAAAAGACGAATGGGATGGCAGTAAGCGTGTCAGACGATGAGATATGCGGTGCAGTAAACTCACTAAGGGAAATGAAGATAGGATCTGAGCCTGGAGGCGCTGCAGGATTTGCAGGGTTTGTCAAGCTACAAAGAGAGCATGCCTATCTTCTGAACCGAAAGCGCATAGTAGTTCTTATAACAGGAAATAATTAGGAACCCGTATTTGTTGAAAAAGTCAAATTTTGTTGATAAGGTAAGGCTAAACCGATAAAGTTTAGGAATCGCATCAATTTATAAAATCTACGAGATAAGATTATTCATATGATATTGTTCAGCACCTCTGTGGCAGGGTCAAACAGAATGGCGATAGAGAGTGAGGCAGTCAAGATAGCGAAAAGGAACGGTAAGAATCTGAAAATCATAAATCTTGTGGATAAGATGGTCAGCGTGGCCACGGAACTCAACAAGGACCTTACTCCGCTTACATTGCTTAATTTGGATAAAAAAGTCCTTGATGTGCTCAAGGCAAACGCATTGCACAGGATAAATATGGAGATAAAGAGCACTCCGGGAACAGATTACATAATAGATGGGCATACGGCATTCTGGTGGAAGAACGGGCCTATAAGCCTTCTCGACATAAATGATTTCAAGGAGCTTAAGCCTGACGCTTTCATAACAGTAATACCTACTGCAAACGAGCTTGAGCGGTCATTCAAGTCAAGCAAGGAGTGGAAAGAAGTCGACATCGACCTTTACGAGATTCTCGTCTGGTCCGAGCTGGAGATTTATACAACAGACCTCATAAGCAAGACGCTTGGCAAGAGCAACTACCTTATAGGCATAAGCGAGAACCCCATCACGCTTTTCAACCTGATATATAAACCGTACATGGCAAAGGCATATCTTAGCTTTGCAATGTCATATGCAGACCAAAACTACAGCGCATTGTCAAGATTCGCAAAAAAGCTAAGGAATATAGCAATCGTATTCGATCCTCGTGCAATAGATCTTAGCGCGTACAAGAAATACAAAAATGATCCAAGAATAACGAGCATAGCCGCAAACCAGACAGTAAGGAGAGATTATCACCTTATAGACCAGTCTGATATAGTGGTAATCCACCTATCGAGCCTTGTTTATTCTAGCGGAGTTGATAGCGAGCGCATGCATGCTCATAGCACAGGCAAGAAGACATTCTTATACTTTCCATTCAAGAATTACAGCCCATTTACTCCTTATTTTGTAGACAACATGTATCGTTCGGAAAGCGAGCTGCTCAAGGAAGTTAAAAAATTTGCCCAGAAGATCGAAAAAAATCGCAAGAAATTGTGAAGTTGCAGGCATTTGCAAAAAAGCCAGTACAGACTCCTTACAAATAAAACATATTGTTATTATCACAAAATTAGTAAATAATAAATATTAGGAGAGTCATAAATCCTAATGGTATTTGCGCACCGGCGAGATAATGAAAATGCAAGTTAATGCCCATGAATATTATGGTCAGGTAACCCGCTATTTTGACCATTCATATTCAAAATATCCTGCGTCATCAATAACCAATCCTTCTTTTGATATTGGTGTTATAGAAAAAGTATTGCGCAAGAATATAGTTAACCGCACAATGCTTGATATCGGATTCGGCAATGGTTCCATTCTTGAAATTGGCTGCGGCAGAGGATCAGATCTAATATATCTGTCTAAGTCGTTGGACTTTACAATTGCAATGGGCATTGACATTTCAGGCAATGCAATAAAAAATGCTGTCGAGCTCTGCTCTGCAAATGATCCTTCTGGTAGGATAAAATTCAGGCAGGGCAATGCAGTAAATGAAGAGATAGCAAATTATAGCGTGATACTCATGAAGGATGTCCTTGAATATATTTCTCCCGATGACAAAAAGGGGCTAATAGAAAAAATGATGGAGCATACTCTTCCCGGAGGCATAAATGCACTAGTCTTTGTCAGCTCTCTTCCAAAGAATTTCTGGGAAGACAGATTCAACTTGTTTACTGGAAATTACGACAAATTGAAGCCCATATTTCCAAATGCAGAAAGAGAAAAAGCAAAAAATCTCGAATTTGAGGCAGCACTCAAGGAAATTTACACAAAAGTCGGATGGGAGATATTGCACTCATCTACTTCTGAATCCGAAAGGAATTTTGTAAAAGTTGCATCAAATATTCTTATAGTCAAAAAGCCGCATGATAAGAAGGATATTGCAGATGCCGAACGCAAATAGCAACATGCGAGAAAAAGACGTCAAAATCCAAAAAGCTTCAGTTTCTCCTCGAAAGCCCGTTTCCAGGCCTTTTTGTAGCCTTATTCTTCATTATCTCATAAAAGCTTAATATCACATTTCCTATCCCGAATATCCCTACCACTATCAGGACAAGCATTGTAGCGACTCCTATCGAGTCGAGATTTGGTATCGGATTCCCTGTGCTTATTGCCCAATTGTCTATTACCGGAAAGAACACTATCAACAACCCTATTATTGAAAATATAAAACCTCCGTAAAAAAGCGTCCTGCCGGCCGTTCTCCTACCAATGAATCTTATCTGCTGCTCGGTAAGCCTCTTTATCCTTGCTACATTCGCGAATATTGCACCGAATATGATCTGCATCATCATGGTCCCAAGGCCGAAAAACAATCCAGGTATTGGCGCGTACAGCAGTCCCGGAACCTGCGGTGCCAGAATAAAGGTTATTATTGTGGCATATGCGCCAAATCCCCAGCCTGCAATCAATCCGTGTACGAATGCCATCCTTACGGGAACGTCATGCATCGGTGATCTTTCAGCCTTTACTGTATGCCTCTTGCTTCCAAAGAGCCTATCAAGAGGCAGGTGCAGATCGATTTTTTTATTAAGTATATATGCCCCTGCTATGGCCATCACGATTCCAACTATTACATATACTGGCCCGTCAAGGTTGTAAGCCTTGTAAATCGCCGCCAGGCCAAGGAAACCGAGGGTTGTAAGAAAAGCCCGCTGCAGCGTGAATCCTGCTGAAAATACGAATCCCGCTTTCATGCCCTTTGAAGTGCTGTAACTTCCTACCGCATAGCTGAACGTTATGGGCCACGTATGTTCATCTGGTGTAGTGCCGTGCAGAATGCCCAATATGAAAGAAATTAGCACAATTGCGCCAAGAGTAAGCCCTGCAGTGGGATTCAGTATGTATGCAAGGCTCAATCCGGTCCTTCCTTCGGCATTATACAATGACAATACCGTTATTATTACTATTGCAAGTATTACCGCTATTGCTGCAGCACTCCTGTTTATCCTGATAGAATCACTCTGAAATTCTTATTTATATAAAATAAAGATTAATAAATATTATCTTATTTGTTATTAATTAGGAACTTTGCATAATCCATAAAATAAGAAATTTGTTACATTTCATATTCAAATAAACTGTCCGTGTCCAAAAATATACTAGAATTTACCTTTTGTATTAGTGCATGGATTTTTTGACACAACTAATCCCCATATTGCAATAATTGCCCAAACAAAATTCAGTGCTGCAGACGGATAAGCAAGATAATAATATCCATTTATTATTAATCCAATTGCTCCAACAAAATTCATTCCTTGATACAATTTAGATGACGAATTTATTTTCTTAGAAGTTATCATATAATATGCTAACAAAATTAGTACTGCACCTGTCCATCCTACTAGATCTACAAATAAATTTGACATTAACTGATTTAATCATTAAGTCTTTAAATATGTTACTAAACAAGAAAACGTCTAAAATTGCGTATTTGAACCGACTTCTTCGTGAAGAAAATATGCCGCAGGTCTTCGATGAGAAAAGGTATTCCCAAAAGGCGAACTGATATACAAAGACATACAAGTAATACGCAAAGTCAAGTTTCATCACTTTGAGCCTGCGCAATACAAAGTCTTAAATATGTGTTTACACATAATTCACATGTGATAGAAATGGTCAATATCACTTTATCCGTATCTGAACAACTTTACAAGAAAATGAAGGAACACACAGAGCTCAAATGGAGCGATATAGCTAGGATTGCATTTGAAAAGAAGCTTTTGGAATTAGATTTAGTTGAGAGAATGTTAAAGAATAGCCATCTTACGGAAAAGGACGCAGAAACTATAGGAAATAGGGTTAAGGCGCAAATACGTAAGAGGCTAGAAAAATGATACTTGTAGTAGATACTAACAGAATAATTGCAGCTCTAGTCAAAGATTCGGTTAGTAGAAAGATAATATATTCAGACAAATTTCTTCTCCTAGCCCCTTCCTTTGCAAAAACCGAACTTGAAGACAACAAAAGCGACATATTAAAAAAAACCGAATTGACGAAGGATGCTTTTGATAATCTCATGGCTCTTATTCTGAATAGTCTATACGTAGTTGATGACTCTATACTCAAATACAAATTTGAAGAAGCAAAGCAAATCATGGACAAAATAGATCCTAATGATACTTCATTTATAGCACTTGCTTTAGCTCTAGAAAATGATGGTATATGGAGTGATGATAATGATTTCCAAAGACAAAAAACAATAAAGATTTGGAAAACCAAAGACTTGATACAATATCTCTAAATTTCAAAATAGCAATGATTGCCGCAGGTCGGATTTGAACCGACGACATTCCGGTCTTCAGCCGGACGCTCTCCCGGACTGAGCTACTGCGGCGCACTTAAGTTATGCACCTAAAGTTTAAAGACTTTGTGCGAACCAGTAAACCAGCACCCGCACTTAATAGATAAAATTTGTATAAAAAGAAGGGCAATCGCATCTCCAAATCACAGTTATTTATTCTCAATCATATTCGCTAGTGCTTTGTCTAAGCCTCTGAACCTGCTTCAAAGCGATTTCTAGTGCGTGACGTTTATATGCATTCCCAAGAGCCTTTGCATATCCTTCCCATGGGTCAATGTTCTTAGAGAAGAAGAATTTTACGGTCTTATCCAGGTCCAAGCCTTCAGAATGCAGTTTCATAAGCACTATTTTAGCGGCTTCAAGATAGACTGCCGGTACATTGCCATTCCAATTATTTCTTAATAACGAATCTATTTTATCATAATCTAAAATTTTCTCCGCAAATGCGCTGTTTTTCAGCACATCGGGATCAAATCCGCCTGTTGCAGCAATATGTTTAAAAACAAATTCAATTTTTTCATCATATCCCGAATTTGAATGGAGTATATTCGAAAGTACGTATGCAGAAAATAATTCTGCTCCTCCCTCAAAGAATGCGCGCATGCCAAACGATTTTGCCCTGGAGATATCCCAATCATACTTCTCCTCTTCTCCATAGCGTATTCCACTATGGTGCTGAAGTATGTGCCCGAATTCGTGCGTTATTACACTTTCATATACCATTCCTGTAGAATTGAATATCTGTGGATTTATGTAGATTAAATCATGCAGCACTACAGCCCTTCCATATAAGGTATCTTCTATATCTCCTTTCAATTTTACAGAAACACGTGTTATGTCATCCGGTTGGCCACAAATCTCCAGATCTGCTGCAAATAAAACAGACGCTGCAATCTGGTTAACGATTCCTGTTGCATTAAGTATCGGATCTGAACTATATTTATCTAAATAATGCTTAACCATCAAGTCTTCTTTTGTCGCCAGCGTATACCTATTTTCATACGCTACTCGCGCAGAATTTTTGGCATCTCTGCTTATGTAAGCATCTGCAAGTAATCCCGAATGCACTGAAAACTCGTAGCTTACGTCGACATTCAGTTTTTGGGCGCTCATCCAATCGTATATCTTGGCTGTTTTCTGATATATAAACTTTCATAAAAAATACATTATAACAACGCGGCCTGTTATATTGGTAATTGGCATGCGCTCTACATCAACGCCAAAACCATAATTAGGTTTAAATACCTTTTGAAGGAATATCATATCGCTGTTTCGTCCAGATGCAATTTGCATTCTAGATAAAATTGAGATGATAGCGTGGCTGATTTGAACAACGATGTTAGGCTTGCTGTGGATACTGGCAAGGTCAGCCTGGGCTACCGGGACGTTGTGCGCGCAGTAAATACAAATTCTGCAAAGGCAGTGGTGATAGCAAGGAAGGGCAGGAAAGACCTTATCGATGACATAAGCCATGCATGCAAGATTGCAGGAATAAGGCTGATAACGTTCGACGGCAGTTCAATGGATCTTGGTACTGTATGCGGTAAACCCTATTCGATAAACGGGCTTGCCGTAGTGGAATCCGGAAACTCTAACATATTAAATGAAGAATATTGATGGTGAATATTTGCCTAAAGGAGAATTTGCTGCAAAAGAACTGATAAGAAAAAGAAAGAAGCACAGGATGCTCAAGAAGTGGTGGAAGAGGAAGTACTTTAAATTGAAGCAGAAATATGATCCTGTAGGCACAGTTCCCATGGCCAAGGCGCTGGTATTGCAGAAGTTTGTTCTTCAGCAGAAGCAGCCCCATTCCGGTCTAATAAAATGTGTGAGGGTGCAGCTGGTAAAGAACGGAAAGGTTGTTGGGGCATACGTGCCTTACGATGGAACAATAAACTTCATAGAGGAGCATGACGAGGTTACTATACAGGGCATGGGCGGTTCACAGAGAGGCCAGATGGGAAGCATACCTGGATTGAAATACAGGGTTATAGCATTAAATGGCACTGATATATATCAGATTGTAAAAGGAAAGAAGGAAAAGCCTAAGAGGTAATGATTATGAGCGATGAGAACACTGCAGTTGATACGGAAGTCCCTATGGTGCCTGAAAAGAAGGCCGATAAGAAAGTTGCGCTTCCGGAAGCTGCGGATACGGACCTGCAGCCTGTAAGTCCGAAAAAGATTCAAAGAAAATCCGCAAAGCCTGCAGAGATAAGTTCCGATGCGCAACTCCTTTTTGGAAAATACTCTGTAAGCGGGCTTGCGGTAGATGATCCAAGCCTTGCGTCATATATAAAGCTGAGCAAGAGGCCATATCCAAACATATTCGGCAGAAGGAAATATCAGGCATACTACAATGCGCATACGGACATAGTGGAGAGGTTCATAAGCAAGCTTATGCGGGGAGGAACGGGCAAGAAGATATCTGGCAAGGTGATAAGGCGAAAGGGCGCGCTACAGGGAAAGAAACTCAAGGTAGTGCACATGCTTCAGGAGTCATTCGATATCATCAACAAGAAGACGGGAAAGAATCCTGTGCAGGTGCTCATAAACGCACTTCAGAATGCGGCCCCTATTGAAGATACTACAAGAGTGAGATATGGTGGAATAAGCTATAATGTTGCTGTAGGCATAAGTTCCCAGCGCAGGCTTGATGTTGCACTCAGAAATCTTGCATTAGCCGGGCTTATGGGGGCGTTCAAGAACAAGCGCACTCTTTCAGATGCGCTTGCAAATGAGATACTTCTCGCTGCGTCGAAGAGTCCAGACAGCTATGCCATAAAGAAAAGAGTGGAAGCTGAAAGGATAGCAAAGAGAGCAAGGTAATCGTATGGTGAGAAAAGAGTTCGTAGCAGAGGAAGTAGTCAAGATAATGAATGACATAGAGCACATACGTAACGTTGCCATAATAGCGCACGTGCACCACGGAAAGACCACGCTCACAGACTCTCTTCTTGCAAGGGCTGGCATCATATCAAAGAGCTCTGCCGGCGAAGCGCTTTACACCAATTACGAGGCAATAGAGAAGGACAGAAGGATGACGATAAAATCCGCGGACATATCGCTTGCATTCAACTACAAGGGCGCTGACAATATAATAAATCTTATAGACACTCCCGGCCACGTTGATTTCGGAGGCCATGTGACAAGGTCCATGAGGGCTGTCGACGGTGTGGTTCTTGTTGTCGATCCTGTCGAGGGCATAATGCCTCAGACAGAGACGGTGTTGCGGCAGGCTCTGCAGGAGAAGGCAAAGCCGGTGCTTTTCGTCAACAAGACTGACAGGCTACTAAATGAACTGAAGCTCACTCCGGAACAGACGTTCGAAAGATTGCTGAATTTAATAAAGGACATAAACAAGCTCATATTCAGGTTTGCACCAGAGGAATTTGCAACGCAGTGGCAGCTTAGCGTTGAGAATGGGAGCGTATGCTTTGGAAGCGCATACAAGAAGTGGGCAATATCCACTTATATAATGAAAAAGTACAATGTCACTTTCAAGGACATATTTGAGCTTACCGCAAAGAACGATGAAGCAAAGCTGCAACAGGTTGCGCCGATAGACGAAGCCACGCTTTCGATGATGATAGAACACCTTCCGAATCCAAAGGTCGCCCAGGCGTACAGGATACCTCTCTTGTGGCATGGGGACATAAACAGCGAGGATGGCAAATCAATGATTACTGTAGACAAAAAAGGAAAGGTAAATATGATAATATTCGGGGTAATGTACGATCAGCACAGCGGCGAGATTGCAGTCGGCAGGGTTTTTTCAGGAGACGTCAAAAAAGGCACAGAGGTATATCTTTCCGGCAATCCCAACAAACAGAAAATACAGCAAGTAAGCTTGTATATGGGTCCTGACAGGGTTATTGTGGATTCGATATCCGCAGGTAACATAGCTGCAGTTACGGGGCTTGATAATGCTTCAATAGGCGACACGTGCAGTGAAAACAACATAGAACCGTTTGAACAGATAAGGCACTATTCCAAGCCGGTGGTTACGAAAGCCATAGAGGCAAAGGATACTCGCGATCTTGCCAAGCTCATCGAAGCGCTGAGGGAGCTTACAAAGGGAGACCAGACAATAATTGCCGAGCTCAATCCGGAGACCGGAGAGCATCTGGTGAGCGGCATGGGAGAACTGCACCTTGAGGTAATAGAAACGAAGATAAGGGACGAATTCAAGATCCCTATAACAACAAGCGAGCCTATAGTTGTTTACAAGGAGACAATAGAGAAGGAGGTGCATGATGTGGAGGGAAAGTCTCCAAACAGGCACTCCAAGTTCTACATCAATGTAAAGCCGCTAGAGCCGAAGGTGCTGGAGCTTCTTGACACCGGCGGAATTAAGGAGGGCAAGCCCAAGGGAAAATCCCACATAGAGCCTCTGATAGAGGCAGGCATGTCCAGGGACGAAGCAAAGGGCGTTGTCGACATCTGCAATTCAAGCATACTTATAGATGCATCGAAGGGGGTGCAGTATCTTAACGAAGTCATGGAACTTCTTATAGAGGGATTTGAGGAGGCGATGAAGGACGGTCCGCTTGCAAGGGAGAAGTGCGTAGGCATAAAGGTCATAATAACCGATGCGACCATTCACGAAGATCCGGTTCACAGGGGTCCGGCGCAGATCATACCTGCAATGCGCAGGCCGGTGTATGCTGGTATGCTAAGTGCAGGCGTTCTTCTGTTGGAACCAAAGCAGAAATTCACGGTCAATATACCTGTCGACTACATATCCGAAATAATAACATTCCTTCAGGGAAAGAGGGGCCAGATACTCGACATACAGCAGGAAAATGAACAAGCCACAATAATTGCGAAAGTGCCCGTCGCCGAAGTAATAAAGGGATTTTCGAATGAGATAAGGAGCCTGACGCAGGGAAAGGCGATATGGTATCCTGAATATGCGGGATACGAAAAGCTTCCAAAGGAGCTGCAGGAAAAAGTCGTGAGGGAGATAAGGAAGAGGAAGGGAGTTCCAGAAGAGCCGCCCAAGCCAGAGCAATTCCTCGATTGAACTCGTGTGCGTAAAGTATTTTTCCTGCAATACAAATTGCCTTTCAAGTCCCGATTGGTTTATATATCTTTAAGTTGTAAGGTAACTCTACATCAATGCAACTACTTGTTGCACCAATGAAACGAGGTGTAAATATGACTAAAACCCCCAAGGATATAACCGACAAGGCTTTGGAAGCCGTAAGGATGGCGAAGCAGAATGGCTCAGTAAGGAAGGGAATAAATGAGGTAACAAAAAGTTTGGAAAGGAATCTCTCATCCCTTGTGATAATAGCGGAGGATGTCGAGCCGCAGGAGGTAGTGATGCACATACCCACTCTATGCGAGCAGAAGAAGGTGCCTCTTGTCTACGCTCCTACAAAACTTGAGATAGGCAATGCAGTAGGCATAAGCGTGCCATGCTCTGCAGTATCGATAGAGAAGGCAGGGAACGGGGAAGGCGCATTGCGTGATGTTGTATCAAAAGTTACTGGCAAGGCTCCTGAATCTGCCGCGAAGCAGCAGCCGCAGAATAAGGAGGCAAAGGCCGAAAAGCCCAGGAAGGAAAAGCCTGCAGCCCAGCCAAAGCAATAATTCTTTAAAAGGGTAAAATAAATGGCTGAAGAAGCAAATCCGCAAACGAAAAATGACGCCAAGCCGGCTACAAACGCCGAAATCAAGGTGCTTGAAGGATTCCTGTCAGAAGTGGTGGAAGTCTCTTCAGGCAGGACCGGCATATATGGCGAAGTGAAGCAGGCCATGTGCAAGATACTTGAGGGCAAGGACAAAGGGAGGGTTATAAGGAGGAATGTAAGGGGGAAGATACGGGTCGGCGATATGATGAGGCTCCCAGACACAAGCAAGGAAGACAAGCCTATAAGGGCAAGGTAATGCGATGAAGTGTTCTTATTGTACTTCAGAGATAGAGAAGGGCACCGGAATGACATATGTCAGGAAGAACGGCGCTATAAAGTATTTTTGCTCAAACAGATGCTACAAGCTTAATGTATTGCATGATAGGAAGCCAAGCAAGAAGGAGATAGCCGATAGATCCTCCTAGTTGTATACTGCGTATCCGAACTTTACCGCAATTTTCAATACTGTTTTTAATGCTTTGTAAAAGAGCTATTATGGCTGCAAATACAAATGCAATATAATAAGCATAGATATCTGCATAGTCGGTGTTAGGGGCTGCAAATTATGGGTGCAAACAAAAAGCTACTGATAGCGCATTTCGGAGAGCTGTGGCTGCGCGGAAGAAACAGGAATGTCTACATAAAAATGCTCAAGAAGAACATAATGTCACAATTGAAGGGTGAGCGATTCAGGCTTGAGGATATGTATGACCGGCTTGCCCTAAGGCTTGATGCCGATTCGGATCTCAATTCGATAAAGAGCAAGATATCAAATATTTTTGGCATCAGCGCATATGAGGTTGCGTACAGCACGAAACCGGACATCAAGCACATAGTAAGCACATCTAAAGCGTTGCTGAAGGAGTGCGGCGCCAAATCCGTAAGGATACACGCCCACAGGTCTTACAAGGGATTCAAGTTCAATTCGATGGACATAATACGCAGGCTTGTCGTTGCCGCAGAGAAGATTGGCGTCGACCCATGCATAAAGGATTTTGAGAAGGAGCTTTATGTAAGCGTAACAAAGGATGAAGCGTTCGTATACATGGAAAGGATAAGGGGAAGCGGCGGGCTTCCGGTAGGGTCAAGCGGAAAGTGCATAGTGCTGCTTTCCGGCGGAATAGATTCGCCTGTAGCTGCGTGGTATGCGATGAAGAGAGGCCTTTTTCCAGTATACCTTCATGTGCATGGATTCAGCTCAAATAAGGAAGCCATGGATTCCAAGATATCAAGGATAACCCGGATTCTCTCAAAATATTCGGCCGGTTGCAGTGCATACTACGTGCCTTCACATATTTTCCAGTTAGGCGCAATGAAGAGCGGGAGATATGAGCTCGTATTAATGAAGTCATTCATGCTTTCGCTTGCCGAAAGCGTGGCTAAAAAGGAGGGTGCGGATTGCATAGTAACAGGTGAAAGCCTCGGGCAGGTCGCATCGCAGACGATACACAACATTGCTGCAGAAGAGTCAGGCATAAAGATCCCAATAATGAGGCCATTGATAGGATTTGACAAGGTAGAGATAACAGAGCAGGCAAAGAGGCTTGGAACATTTGAAGAGTCTATAAAGCCATACCGGGACGTATGCTCTATAAACTCGAAAAATCCTGCCACGCGGGCTGATGTAAGCACGGTCAAAGAATTGGCAGCAGGCATGAATATGAGGAAGGTTGTCCGGCGATCTCTAAGAATGGCAAGTATGGCCGCGCCAAATCAGGATGAAAATGGCGGTTTCCGACAAAAATGAATATATTGCCACTTTCCGGCAGAGCCTGAAAAATTGCAGTGTTACGTACCATACAGAACAATATCCTACCCGAAACAGATCCTTGGATTTTGTATTAGGCATATAATGCACAATTCATGCACATCTACGGCCTCTTTTTGCAGACATGCGCATGCAATCCCTGCTACCCTT